>NZ_JBHTML010000061.1:0-20671 GCF_042679445.1 Arthrobacter sp. GCM10027362 | reverse complement strand
CATGCCTCTTCCACTGCGGCCAGGGCGTCGGCCAGGTGTTCCCTGGCCTCGGCGGCCGCAGCTTCCTTCAGGTCCATGGGCCACTCCCGACTCGTATGCCCCTCTTCGAGGCTACGCCCCGGCGCCGTCACGGTCACGGCAGGCTCCGTGGGGATTATGGGATGCAGACGACGGGAACCAGGTGGTCGTCCACCTTGGCTTCGAGACCGGCGGACGCCGTCGTGTCGGAAGTTGCGCCAAAAGCCTGCGAGGCCTGTTGATCGGTTCCCGCGTGCCTTAGAGTCGTCTTTACTCAGCACGCTGTTCAACGCCGGGAAGGTTGAGGACAGCGGTCGGTGCTGGGACCTTCGTACTTTCGTTCAGGGAACAACGACCCCGAGGAGGGACGTCTCATGACCGAGAACTATTCTGGTCAGGCAGGCACGGATGTCATTGACATCCTCACCACTGACCACAAGGAAATGCTTGAGCTGCTCGGCCAGATCGAGGGCACACCGGATACGGGCCAGCGCAAGGACCTGGCCGATACCGTGATCGCAGAAGTGATGCGTCATGCCGTCGCCGAGGAGATGTACGTCTACCCCGCCATCAAAGAGCACGTGCCGAACGGCCCCGAAGTGGTCAAGCACGACAAGCAGGAGCATGAAGAGATCGTCCAGGTGATGAAGCAGATGGAGGACGTCGACGCTGCTGATCCGCGATTCATGGAACTGGTCCGGCAGCTGGAGGCGCAGTTACGCCACCACGCCAGTGACGAGGAATCCAATCAGTTCCCGCAGCTACGGGCTCACATCCCCGGGGAAAAACTCGTTGACATGGGCGAAAAAGTGGAGAAGGCCAAGAAGCTGGCTCCGACCAGGCCGCATCCCCACGCGCCGCACTCGGAACTGTTCCACAAGACGGTTGGACCGGGCGTCGGCATGGTCGACCGCCTCCTGGACAAGCTCAAGGGGCGGCACACCGGCTAAGACGTCACGCAGGGGCCCCGGCCTCACCCGCCGCGCACCGCCAACCCAGGTATTGAACGGTCCGGCTGTCGGGCGGTTGGCAGGGGCGAACTGACCCAGGGTCCGGAAGGACCGAACCCCTTCGTCCGGTGTCCGAACGCTCCGGCAGCAGGCCGCCCGGCGCGCCGCCTGCTGCCGGTCCGACCTCATCCTCCCGCGGCCATCCCGTGGCTGCGATGATCCACAGGACAGGACCTAGTCGGGAAGGTTCCATTCGGCCGGGTTCGGCTGCCGGTTTGGTCCGGACTGGCTGGTGGACCAGCCGGTGGCCTCCTCGTAGGTGGCCACAACGTCGCCGGTGCCGGGCTCCTCGTTGGGCTCGGCGCACCAGCGCACCGCTCCTGCCTGGCAGCCTGCCTCCCAGATCATGCCGGTGGCGGCTGTCGTGGCCTCGTCGACTGTCTCCCCCGGCACGGCGGAGCGGACCTCGGCGATGCCATGGACCGTGTAATCGAGATAGAACGGCATATCGGAAGGGTGCCATACCGGCGCGCCTTGCGGCTACGGTGCCGGCCCTGCTTGCGGGTCTTTCATGCCAATTCTGCCGGCACATTGGAAGGACGCGGTGTTCCCGATCAGAAATCTCCGAACACGAAAGACCGGGGGTAACGCTCCGGATGTGGACAACATTCACACGAAAGTTCCACTCAAGCACAGGCTCTCCGCCGCATACGACCCGGTCCTGGCGTGCGGGCCGGACCTTCCGGCGCAACGGCAAGGCACAGACAATCCTCAAGCCCTATCTGAATGATCCTGCACGGCCTATCGTGGTCCTGAAACAAGGATGAGGGAAGGAACAAGGATGTTCACTCTGCAGGCAGGCTATCAAGTCCGCGACTACGCCGAGTGGAAGAGGATGTTCGACCGGGATCCCGCAGGCCGGGCCGCCTCGGGTGCCCGGTCTTTCCGGGTATTCAGGGATGCAGATGACGGGAACTATGTGGTCGTACACCTTGATTTCGACACGAGGGACGCCGCGAATGCGTTTTTGGAGCGGCTGCGCAGCCAGGTGTGGAACGACCCGGATGTAATGGAGCCGCTTTTGCTGGGGACACCGACGGCCAGGATCCTGGAACAGGTGGCCGGCGAGGTCTTGGCCACGGGCTGACCGGTCGTTATGGGACGGATGCCCGTGGTAAAACTCATGATCCAAACGCGCCCATATCAGGTGTCGCCATGTCGTCCCTGCCGCTGTCCCGGGCAATACCACCGTGCCGTGCTGCGATGAAGCCTCGGAGCAATTCCCACTGCCGTACCGGACGGGCGCGGGTACGAAAACGTCTACCGCCGGCCGGCATGCCCCCAATACCCCTAAACCACTGCGCGAAGTTTTGAACACAGCGCGTGTGGATCCGCACGATTGCACTACCGAAGGAGAAATGCCGTGAGTGCCAATGCTGCAGGAGCCGGCAGCCCGGGCTACCGCCGGGAGGGCACAACCGTCCGGAAACGGCGCAGGCCGGTCGGGCTGAAGCTCGGTTCCGCTTTCTTCGGCTGGGTGACAGCCACCGGAATCTCGGTTCTGCTTGCTGCGCTCGTGGCCACCCTGGGGACGGCCTTCGGCGTTGCCGAGGACATCGACCCTGCCCGCCTCGCTGAACAGGCAGCGCAGGACCTGCGAACGGTCAGTATCACCGGCGCCGTCGTCCTGGCAGTCGTGTTGTTCCTCGCTTACTTCAGCGGCGGCTACGTCGCGGGCCGGATGGCGCGCTATGACGGGGCCAAGCAGGGAGTGGGCGTATGGTTGTGGGCCGCCTTCATGGCCGCCGTCATCACCGGCCTCGGAGCCTTCGCGGGGGCGCAGTTTGATGTCCTGGCCCGTCTCAACAACTTCCCAGGCGTCCCGATCCATGAGGGAAGGCTCACCACAGGCGGGCTCGTCACCGAGATCATCGCGGCGGTCGTCGCGCTGGCTGCGGCCGTACTGGGAGGCAAGGCGGGCATGCATTTCCACCGGAAAATCGACCGGACCGAGGCGGACACCGGACGACAGCCGTAAACGAGCCGCGAATGCAGACCACCCCGGGCCGGGGCCCTCCGGCGGGAAATGCAACGGCCTGCCCTCGTGGGAAATCAGGCCCGGGGATGCAGTCCCGCGATGGCGAGAGCGTGTTCGACGTCGTGCCGGGCGCCAGGGTCAAGTGGCAGGAGCGGGCGGGGCAGCCAGGCCTGCCGGACAAGCCCGGCGATCTCGGCGGCGGCCGAGATGACGCGGAGGCTGCCATAACGGCGAAACAGTGCCCACAACGGCTCCAGCTGCTCCGAGGCCGCACGGGCGTCGCCGGGCCGTCCGTCCCGGGCGGCCCAGGTGATCCGGAGCGCGGCGTCGGGAAACAGCCCGCCGACCACCGAGTACCAGCCGGCGCATCCGGAATTGAGTGCGGTGGCGGCGGACCAGTCTCCGCTGATGCCAAGCGTGACGTCAACGGGCACCAGCCGGCGCAGGCGGCTGATGCGTTCGGCGGCCGCGGCCTCGTCCAGCGGAACCGCGGGAATCTTGATCGAAGCCACCTGCGGCAGGTGCGCAATGCGGGCGTGCAGCTCGTCCGCGAAGTGGAACCCGGTGGTGCCCGGGTTATCGTAGACGCACAGCGGGACCGAGAGCTCGCGGACCGTGTCTGCATAGAGCCCGTAGACTTCCCCGGCGGTGAGCGGCTGGTAGGTCATCGGGGCCAGCAGCACTCCCGAGGCCCCGGCCTGCTGGGCATCCTCGGCCAGCCGGAGCACCTCATCGGTGGTCAGGGCCCCTATCCCGGCGACCACCGGCACCGCGCCCGCGGCGTCGACCGCGGTCCTGATGATCCGGGCCCGCTCCTTGCGCGGCAGGTAGGCGTAGCCGCCGGTGGAGCCGAGGATTCCAATGGAGTCGGCTCCCGCCGTCGAAATCCGCCGGACGAGCCCGGCCAGTGCCTGGTCATCGGTACCCGTGGCGGTCACGGGCGTGATCGGGAAGGCGCACAGGCCGGCAAACATGGACACCTCACCTCGGACCCAAACAATGGCTACGTCCATCAGGCTAAGCCCCGTGACCGGCCAACCTCCCGTCCGACACCTGACCATGCGGGCGGGCCTGTCTGCCTGCAGGGACAGTTTCCATCCCGGTACTTTTTCTTGACGGCTCCAAGTGTCAGGCGGACTATGTTCAGCAGATCCCCTAGGCAGGAGGTGAACAGCCTTGGCCAAGCCCACTGAACCTGACAAGCCTCCGGAGCCCGGCCGGGCCGCACTGGCAGCCCTTCCCGAGTCCGACTCCGCCGTCGCCCTGGTGAACGAAGAGCTCAGGGTGGCACGGCAGGCCCTGGAGGAAAACGGCTGCGTCGCCGAAAGGGTGGGGCAGGACCCTGCCACCGGCGAAATCCTCATCGAGGTCAAGGACTGTCCGGAGCCCAAACCCTTCTACGCCCTGTGGTTCCTGCACACCCTCTTCCGCGCAGGAAACTACAGGGTCAACTGGACGGTTTCCAACACCAAGGTCGAGGCCTCCATGGGACGGATAACCAACAGAATGGAGAGGGCCCGCAATTACGCGGACCGGGCCGTCGACCTCCTCGACGCCACCGGCAATACCCCTGCCACCGTCAACCGGCAGGTCCTCAGCCTGGAGACCAGGGAGGCCTGCGGGAAAATCGCCGAGAAGGTCCGCAGGGACGCCGGCGCGAACTCGCCCCTGGCGAACCTCTTCGATTCCGTGGCCTCCGGCCGGCCGGCCAACGAGAACCCGGTGGGCCTGAACCTGGCCGCGGTGCAGCTGATGAAGCTCAAGCCAACCGCCCGGCAGGCACTCAACGTTGGGGCACTTCGCGGGCTGAACAAAGCCGCCGACCCCAAGGACAGGTTCTTCTGGCGGACCATAGTGTACGCCACCCTCCCCCTGGCACCCTGATCCCGTCCGGCCTCGGGACGGCACGAGGCTCCCCGCCGCGGCAACGGCAGTAGATGCAACGGAAATGCCTTGGGAGGCGGCGAAATCCCAAGGATTCGAAGATCTGCTCCGCAGTCTTGGTCCAGGAGAGGGTGCGGGGGTTCCCGTTCCAGGACGAACGGGCCCAAGTGAAGTGCATGCGGAAGCGCCGGTGGCTCGGCCGGCCGGGACCGGGCCAGGACCTGGGACTTCTCGTTGACGCCGAGTGGACTGCCCTGCCGCCACGGATTAGCGTGAACAATATGCCAAGGGTGGAACCACAAGCGAAATCGAACAACGCGCTGCTCGTGCTCGGAAAAATCAGCTCGATCCTGGATGCGTTTTCCCTGACCCGCCCCGTCCTTACCCTGGGCGATATTCGTGAGGCCACGGGCATGCCGACCTCAACCGTCCAACGGCTGGTCACCAACCTGACCGCCCAGGGCTTCCTGGACCGTGAGGAAGATGCGTACCGGATAGGCCTGAAGATGGCCTACTGGGCGGCTCCGGCGACCCGCGGGAAGGAAATCCTCGACGTCATCAGCCCCCTGCTGAAGGAGCTGCGGGACACGACGGGCGAGACGGCCTGCCTGTTCCGGGCCGAGCAGAGGTACCGGGTGTGCGTGGCCATCGCCGAGACCCGCCACATGCTCAGACGCGAGATGCACCTGGGCAAGATCCTGCCCCTGCACGCCGGATCCGCCGGACGGGTCCTGCTCGCCTGGGACCAGGACCTGCTCGACGAAGTCCTGCGCACCCCGCTCGAATCCATCACCGAAGCCACGATCACCAGTTCCGAGGATCTGGAAAGCGTCGTCAAGCAGACCCGGGTGGACGGTTTCGCCATCACCACGGGTGAGCGCGAGGATGGTTCCTCCGGCCTGTCCGCCCCCGTGTTCGACTCGGCCGGCGGCCTGGTTGCTGCCGTGACCATCAGCGGTCCGACCCTGCGGATGCCCCGCGAGGTCTGCGAAGGCTGGGTGGAGACCCTGCTGCAGACCGCCGAACGCATGACCAGGCTTATCGGCGGCCGGTTCCCCAGCGAGGCCAAGTCCTGACGATCACGGGAGGGGTCCCGGCACGGACTTGGGACCGGGGGACGCTTTCGCGCCCGTGCGGACGGCAATTGCGGTCCCGGCGGCACGCATGGCGGCCGGATCCGGGGTGATGAAGACATCGGCGAAGTTGTCCCGGTAACCGCCCAGGTCTGCCGCCACGGAGCCGACGGCGGCGAAGACCGGTATGGTGCGTCCCGACTGCCGGATCCTCCGCAGGATGGCGGAGATAATCTTGCCCTGGCCGGTCTGTGAGTCCAACCGCCCCTCCCCCACAACCACGGCCCGGGCATCGTCCAGGTGCCCGTCAAAGCCCACCGCGTCGAGCACGACGTCGGCGCCCGAGACCAGTTCGGCGCCGTAGTGGGCCCACAGCCCGCCGGCGAACCCCCCGGCCGCCCCGGTGCGCGGGATGCCCAGGGGGTTGCGCGGGTAGCCGGCGGCCAGCCGGGCGAGCCTGTCCCCGAGGAGCTTCACGGTCTCCGGATCCGCGCCCTTCTGCGGCCCGAAGACCTCGGCCGCGCCCAGGAACGTCGTTGTCACATCGGAGAGCACCATGAGACTGGCCCCGCGCAGGCCGCCGGCGTCCTCGATCGCCCGGACGGCGCCGAGACCGCCGTCGGTGGTGGCCGAGCCGCCCGCGGCCACCAGGATCTTCCGCGCCCCGAGCCCGGCCGCGGCGGCGATCATCATTCCGGTGCCGTAGGTGTCGGCCCTCACCGGGTCGCGGTAGCCGTCGTGCGGCACCGTGATGCCGCTGGCCTGGGCCAGTTCGACGACGGCGGTATCGCCGGCAATCCCGATGACGGCCCGGACGGGGCTGCCCCACGGATTTTGCGTGTCCACCGAAACCGGGACGGCGTCCAGGCCCCGGCAGAGGGCGTCGAAGGTGCCTTCGCCGCCGTCGGCCACGGGCAGCCGGACCGCCCGCCCGCCGGCCTCGCCGACGCCGGCGGCCACGGCGGCCGCGACGTCGGCCGCCGAATAGGTGCCCTTGAAGCTGTCGGGGGCAATCAGGATGCTCATGCCCACGCCTCCGGGTTCACGGCGTGTGCCGGCATCCGGCCCTCGGCGATTGCGATCGCGTTCAGGGCGCTCAGCCGCGCCATTTCGCTGCGCACCGGCACCGTGGCGCTGCCGACATGCGGCAGCAGCACGGTGTTCGGCAGGTCCGCAAGCCCTGGCGCCAGCCGCGGTTCGTCCTCGAAGACATCCAGGCCCGCGCCGGCGATCTCCCCGTTTGCCAGGGCCTGCACCAGTGCGGCTTCGTCCACGACCGGTCCGCGCGCAGTGTTGATGAGGATGGCATCCGCCTTCATCCGCTTCAGTATTGCGGCATCGACCAGGTGCCGTGTCTGGTCCGTGAGCGGGACGTGCAGGGACAGGAAATCGCTGCGTTCGACCAGCTCCTCCCACGGCACCTGCCGGACCCGGCCGGCGAATTCGCCCAGTTCCCCCTCGCCCACCGGCCGGTCCCCCGGCGGCCGGGGCGAGAAGACGACCTCCATGCCGAAGCCCAGGGCCCTGCGGGCCACGGCGCGGGCGATGCGGCCGAAGCCGGCCAGTCCCAGCACGCGGCCGGAGACGTCGTGGCCCAGCATCAGTTCCGGCTCCCACCCGTGGAACCGTCCCTCGCGGACCAGCCGGTCCGCCTCGACCACGCGCCGGGCCGTGCCGAGGATGAGCAGCAGGGCAATGTCGGCCGTCGCGTCCGTGAGCACTCCGGGGGTGTTGCCGACCATGATGCCGCCGGCCGTGGCAGCGTCCACGTCGATGTTGTTGTACCCCACCGCAAAGTTTGACACGCCCCGGATCCGGGCCCGGGCCAGCAAGGGGGCATCGATCACATCCCGCAGCTGGGTGAGGACGACGTCGAAATCGCCGGAGGCGCACAGCGCGGCCAGAGCCTCGTAGTCCGGCGGTTCGGGCAGGACCGTGACGTCCCCCGCCTGCCGGAGCAGCGGGAGTCCCGGATCCGGGATGGGCGTGGTGACCAGGAACCGGCTCCCCATCTTCACAGGCTCCCTTCGCAGGCCGGAACGGTGTCCGAGGCGATGACCCAGTCGAAAGCCTCCGCTTTGGACCGGGAGCCTTGGGCGGCCTTGGACCGGTTGGGCTCACCCAGTTCCGCCAGCAGCTTTTCGGAGACATTGACCAGGCCCGCGAACGTCTCCGGGGTGAGCCAGTCCGGGCGGGTGGCGAAGAGGATGTCCTCGGTGGCGGTATTGCCGCTGGCACCGGGGGCGAACGGACAGCCGCCCAGCCCGCCCAGCGCGCCGTCCACGGCCGAGGCGCCGGCACTGATGGCCGCCAGCGTGTTGGCGACACCGAGGCCCCAGGTGTCGTGGCCGTGGTAGACGATCCTCCGTTCCGGGCTTTCGTCGCGGACGCGTCGGATCAGGCCGGAAACCTGGGCCGGCACCGCCTGGCCCAGGGTGTCGCAGATGACGATGTCGCAGGTTCCCCCGGTCCGCGGGTCGTTGGCGATGGCCAGCACGCGCTCTTCGGGCACGATGCCCTCGAAGGGGCAGGTGAAGGAGGTGGCGATGCACAGCTGGATCCGGCCCCCGGCCTCCTGCGCGTAGCGGACCGCCTGCGGCAGTGCCGCCAGGCTGGCTTCGGTACTGCGGCCGATGTTGGCCTGGTTGTGGGATTCCGATGCGGAGAGGCAGTACTGGAAATTCCGGGCGCCGGCGGCGGCGGCCTTGGCCACGTGGCCCGGGGTGGCCACCCAGATCCAGCACTTCTGCAGTTCCTCCGGGGACAGGGCCTGGACGACCTCCAAGGTGTTCGCCATCGGCGGCACCAGGTCCGCCCGGGCCATCGATCCGAGTTCGATCTCCGGCACGCCCAGGCGCAGCAGTTCGCGGACGGTTTCGACCTTGCGTTCGGTCGGGAGCAGCTTGCCGGTCAGCTGCAGCCCGTCCCGCAGCGTCACGTCACGCAACCCGGCGGCAGGTTCGAAGGTGAAGTTCATGCCAGTGCCTCCTCGCGGCTCGTGGCCGCCTTGATCCGGTCCTTGTCCATGTTGAGCAGCCCGCCCAGGATCTCCTCGGTGTGCTCACCCAGGTCCGGGCCCAGGTTCCGGATGGGCAGGGACTGCCCGCCGATTACCGGCACGATGCCCGGGAAACCGACGCCGGAGAGTGTCTCCTCGCCGGTGGATACGTCGAACTTCTGGATCATCTGCCGTGCCTGGTACTGCTTGTCGGCCACAATGTCCGCGGCGGTGTAGATCGGGCCGGCCGGAACCCCGGCCTCATCCAGGGCCGCCAAAGCCTCGGCCGCCGTCAGTGTCCCCGCCCATTCGCCGATGGCCGCATCCAGTTCCTCGCGCCGTGCCCAGCGGCCGGCATTGGTCTGCAGCCCCGGGTCCGTGCCCAGGTCCGGGCGGCCGATGGTGTCCATATAGCGCTGGAAGATGGAGTCCCCGTTGCCGGCCACGACAATACTGGCACCGTCACTGCAGACATAGGCATTCGACGGGGCGATGCCTTCCATCCGTCCGCCGACCCGTTCGCGGCGCACACCGTAGGCTTCATAGTCCGGGATCAGCGATTCCATCATGGAAAACATGGCCTCGTTCAAGGCCACGTCGATGATCCGCTCCGGCAGCGGGACAGCGGAAGCCGCCGTCCGCCGCCGGACCTCACGCTGGAACAGGCTCATGATGGAACCGAAGGCGGCGTACAGGCCGGCGATCGAGTCCCCGATCGAGACGCCCACCCGGACCGGGGCCCGGTCCGGGTCGCCCACCAGGTTGCGGAAGCCGCTGAAGGCCTCGGCCACGGCGGCGAAACCCGGCCGTTCGGACAGCGGTCCGGTCTGGCCGAACGCCGAGATCCGGGTGATGACCAGGTCGGGATTCGCCGCGTTGAGCGCGTCCGGCCCCAGCCCCCACTTCTCCAGCGTGCCCGGGCGGAAATTCTCCAGCAGGATGTCGCACTCGGCCGCCAGTTCCAGCACGGCCTGCCGGCCGGCCTCGGTGCGCAGGTCCAGCACCACCGACTTCTTGTTCCGGTTGATGGTGCGGTAGAGCATGGACGTGGTGCCCTTGTACAGGCGCCAGTTCCGCAGTTCATCGCCGCTGCCCGGGCGTTCGACCTTGATCACTTCCGCCCCGAAGTCAGCCAGCAGCCGCCCGGCCGTGGGGGCCGCGATGTAATTGCCCAGTTCCAGGACGCGGACGCCCGCCAACGGGGCGGTGTTGTTCATAGTCATGCTCTTCCTTTGGATTGAGATGGTGCAGGGGGGCCGGGAAAGGCCGGTCAGACGAACAGGCTCATCGGCAGGATCAACAGGATCGCGACGACGGAGGCAACGGAGACGCCGACCGTGACCGACTTCAGCGCGCCGCGTACGCTTTGGCCCAGCAGCGACTGCAGCAGCCAGAAGGTGTTGCTGGTGACGTGGACCATGAACAGCGAACCGGCCCCGGCGGCCAGGGCGATGAGGACCGGGTCCAGCCCGATGGACGGTGCGATCGGAGCCAGCAGGCCGGCTGCGGTGATGGCGGAGAGCGTCACGGAGCCGACGGCGATGTGCAGCAGCGCGGCAATCCCCCAGACCACCAGCAGCGGCGCGACCGTGCTGGCGGAGAAGAATCCGCCCAGAATGTCGCCCAGGCCCGCCGCGGCCACGGTGGCCGCCAGGGATCCGCCGACGCCGGTGAGGATCAGGATTTGGCCGCTCTCCTTGAACCCGGTCGAAATTGCCAGCTCCACCCGCTTCTGGCCGACGGCAAAGCGGGCCACCACGCCCGTGCCGATCAGTCCGATCAGCAGGGCCATCACGGGTTCTCCCAGCAGCTGCAGCCAGGGAACCTCGACCTTGAGGATTTCCAGGATGGCGCCGGAGGCGATCAGCAGCAGGCAGGCCAGCAGCGGGGCAAACAGCAGCAGCAGCGGCGCGGGCTTGTCCCCGCGTTCGGCGACGGCGACGGCGGCGCCGGCCGGGGCCGGGTGCGCCAGCGAGGCGGTGGCGGCGTCGCCGTTGGCGTGGGAGGCATGGCCGCCGGCCGGGCCGGCGAGAGGTTTGCCGCCATCGGCCGGGGCCTCGTGGTCCTCGTCCTCTTCCCTGGTGAGGGTGTGGTCCTCGTCCTTCGCTTCGTTCCAGAAGCCCCTGCGGAACAGGAAGGTCATGATGGCGATGGAGATGATGATGGTCGGGACAATGAGCAGCAGGCCGAAGACCAGCATCTTGCCCAGCGGCACGCCCAGCAGGCCCGCCAGCGCCAGCGACGCGACGCCGGGGACCATGAACACGATGCCGCATTCGAGCGCGATCGCCATGGCCGTGACCATCCGGGCCGTGCCCAGCCTGCCGATCTTCGGAGCCAGCCGGCGGGCCAGCGGTGCCGAGATCACCAGCAGCACGTCCAGGAAAATGGACTGCAGCAGCGTGCCGACCGCCAGGCCCATGGTGTACGGCAGGCGCTTGGGGCCGAAGACGCGCAGCAAATGCTCGACCAGGCGCCGGATGGCCCCGGTCTCGTTGAGGATCGAGCCCATCAGCACGCCGAAGGCGATGAGCAGCCCTACCTCCACCATGATCTCGCCAAAGCCGCCGGTGATCGTTTCCACCGTCTTGGCGACCCCGAGCCCGGCAGAGAGGCCGAGATAGACGGAGCCGATGACCAGGGAAATGACGGGATTGACTTTGAACCTGACAATCAGCACGACGGTGGCAAGCACGGCCACCGCCGTATTGATCAGAATCGCAAGGTCGGACATGAGGTGATCCGTTCGGTCGGGCCTTCTACGCCGAAGGCTTTGAACAAGCTCGGGTTGTGACGGGAGCCATAAGCGCTAACTCATATTATGAGTTTAAACTCACCATGTAAACAATCTGTTAAGCTTGGGCCATTGGGGCCGGGATTCTTTGCTCCGTCCGGTACGACACCGTGTTCACCGCGCCGACGCGTAATGCCGGAGGGAAGCAGGCCCCGCCGTCATGGGCTTCCCGGTGTCGGCGAGTGGCCTCGGTCAGGTGCCGACGTAGGCCGCGAGGTGCTCGCCGGTGAGGGTGGAACGGGCGGCGACGAGGTCGGCGGGCGTGCCTTCGAAGACGATCCGGCCGCCGTCGTGGCCGGCGCCGGGACCGAGGTCGATGATCCAGTCCGCGTGCCCCATGACCGCCTGGTGGTGCTCGATGACGATGACCGATTTGCCGGAGTCGACGAGCCGGTCGAGCAGGCCGAGCAGCTGCTCGACGTCGGCCAGGTGCAGGCCCGTGGTCGGCTCGTCGAGGACGTAGACCTCGCCCTTCTCGGCCATCTGGGCCGCCAGCTTGAGCCGCTGCCGCTCGCCGCCGGACAGCGTGGTCAGCGGCTGGCCGAGGGTGAGGTAGCCGAGGCCGACGTCGGCGAGCCGGTCAAGGATCTTGTGGGCGGCCGGCGTGCGAGCCTCGCCGGCGCCGAAGAACTCCCCGGCCTCGGCCACGGACATCGCCAGCACATCGGCGATGTTCCGGCCGCCCAGCGTGTACTCCAGCACCGACGCCTGGAACCGCTTCCCCTCGCACTCTTCGCAGGTGGATTCGACGGTGGCCATGACGCCCAGGTCGGTGTAGATGACGCCGGCGCCGTTGCAGGTGGGGCAGGCGCCCTCGGAGTTGGAGCTGAAGAGCGCAGGCTTCACGCCGTTGGCCTTCGCGAATGCCTTGCGGATCGGATCGAGCAGGCCGGTGTAGGTGGCCGGATTGCTCCGCCGCGACCCGCGGATCGCGCCCTGGTCAACCACCACCACGCCCTCGCGGCCGGCAACCGAGCCGTGGATCAGCGAACTCTTGCCCGAGCCCGCCACTCCGGTGACCACGGTCAGGACTCCGAGCGGGATGTCGACGTCGACGTCCCGCAGGTTGTTGGTGCCGGCGCCGCGGATCCCAAGCGTGCCCCTGGGCGTCCGCACCGTCTCCTTGAGTGCCGAGCGGTCGTCCAGGTGCCGCCCGGTGAGCGTGCCGCTGGCCCGCAACCCCTCGACGGTACCTTCGAACACCACTTCCCCGCCTCCACTGCCGGCGCGCGGGCCGAGGTCGACGACGTGGTCGGCGATCGCAATCGCCTCCGGCTTGTGCTCCACGACGAGCACGGTGTTGCCCTTGTCCCGCAGCCGCAGCAGCAGGTCATTCATCCGCTGAATGTCATGGGGGTGCAGCCCAATGGTGGGCTCATCGAAGACGTAGGTGACGTCGGTGAGCGAGGAGCCGAGGTGGCGGATCATCTTGGTACGCTGTGCCTCTCCCCCGGACAGAGTGCCCACCGGCCGGTCGAGCGAGAGGTAGCCCAGCCCGATCTCCGCGAACGAGTCCAGGAGGTGCTGCAGCCCGGCGAGCAGCGGAGCCACCGACGGCTCGTCGAGGTCCCGGATCCAGCCGGCCAGGTCGCTGATCTGCATCGAGCAGAGGTCTGCGATGTTCTTCCCGCGGATCTTCGAGGACAGGGCCTCCCGGCTCAGCCGGGTGCCGCCACAGTCGGGACAGGTCGTGAACGTCACCGCCCGTTCCACGAAGGCGCGGATGTGCGGCTGCAGCGCGTCGACGTCCTTGGACAGCATCGACTTCTGGATCTTCGGAATCAGCCCCTCGTACGTCAGGTTGATCCCTTCGACCTTGATCTTGGTCGGCTCCCTGTAGAGCAGGTCGTGCAGTTCCTTCTTGGTGTACTTGCGGATCGGCTTGTCCGGGTCAAAGAAGCCGCAGCCACGGAAGATGCGGCCGTACCACCCGTCCATGCTGTAGCCGGGGATCGCGAGCGCGCCCTCATTGAGCGACTTGCCGTCGTCGTACAGCGCAGACAGGTCGAAGTCGGTGACCGAGCCCATGCCCTCGCAGCGCGGACACATGCCGCCCAGACGGGTGAACGTCACCTTCTCGGCCTTCGTCTTGCCCTCGCCGCGCTCGACGGTGATCGCACCGCTGGCCTTCACGGAAGGCATGTTGAACGAATACGCATTGGGCGAGCCGATGTGCGGCCGCCCGAGCCGGCTGAAGAGGATGCGCAGCATTGCGTTGGCGTCGGTGGCGGTGCCGACGGTGGAGCGCGGGTTGGCGCCCATCCGCTCCTGGTCGACGATGATCGCCGTCGTCAGCCCTTCCAGGACGTCGACCTCGGGCCGGGACAGCGTCGGCATAAAGCCCTGCACGAAGGCGCTGTAGGTCTCGTTGATCATCCGCTGCGACTCCGCGGCGATCGTGCCGAACACCAGCGAGCTCTTGCCCGAGCCGGAGACGCCGGTGAACACCGTCAGCCGGCGCTTCGGGATCTCGACGCTGATGTCCTTGAGGTTGTTCTCGCGCGCGCCCTGCACGCGGATCAGGTCGTGGCTGTCGGCAGCGTGCAGCGCAGGCGACTGTGTGTCCGCCCTCGTGGCGATGCTCATCGTGTCTCCATCCGTTACGCGGGGCCGCTTTCGCGGTCTTCGGCGGCGTCTGGCTCTATCTAACCAGCTTCGAGCAGTACGTCCGGGTTTCCTTCGCCGGCGCGGTCGAAGGACAGCGGTACCGGATGCAGCGCAGTGTCCGCGTCCGACTCACTCCCGGGCCCCGCCTGCAGGAGTCCAGGGCCTGGAACCGGACAAAGTCATCCTCGGCTACCACCCCGCGATCGATCCTGCGGCCTTGGAACGCGGTTTCGAAGTCATACTGGATGTCGAACCGACCGTACTCGGCCGCGAAAGCGTCCGGTTCTCCCGGCTACCTCGTCCGGATCGCGGTCAAGGACCTGCCCGTCTACGAAGCATTCCGCACGGAACGGGTCCTCACACGATGAAAACGATCAGGCAGGCGCACTGAACATGGCACGCATCTTCATCACCGGCTCCGCCGACGGACTCGGCCGCGCCGCGGCACGCACCCTCTTGGACGAGGGCCACGACGTCGTCCTGCACGCCCGGACCCCCGGTCGCGCAACCGCCCTCGCCGACCTCGCCGCACATGCGGCAGGCATCGTCGTCGGCGATCTGGGCAGTGCCCTGGAGACCCGCGCGCTGGCCGACCAGGTGAACAGCATCGGCCGCATGGACGCCGTCATCCACAACGCCGGCATCTACCTGGAGCCGACCCGGGCAACGACACCCGAGGGGCACGCGCGGACCCTGGCCGTGAACACCCTGGCGCCCTACCTGCTCACCGCACTAATCGACCGGCCTCACCGCCTGATCTACCTCAGCAGCGGACTGCACCGGGGAGCCGGCGGCTCACTGCACGACATCGACTGGACCGAACGGCGCTGGAACCCCGGCCAGGCATACTCCGAGAGCAAGCTCTATGTCACAGCGCTCGCCCTCGCGGTCGCACGCCGCTGGCCGCATGTACTCAGCCACGCCGTCGACCCGGGATGGGTCCCCACCAAAATGGGCGGCCGCGGCGCACCGGATGACCTGGAACTGGGGCACCTCACGCAGACATGGCTCGCGGTTAGCAACGATCCGGCCGCAACCGCCAGCGGCGGGTACTGGCACCACCGCAAACGGCAAACGCCTGCCCCGGAAGCCCTCGACCCCGGCTTCCAGGACCGGCTGATGGACCGCCTCGCTGAATTGACCGGCGCCGAAGCGTTCTGAACCGCCCCCCGAGGGGGCTCCGGGATCATTGGCGCCAACGGGCCAAAGGGCTCGTTGAGGTTGTCCAGGAGCTGCCGGCGAAGTACCAAAGCCGCGGCAGCGTGTTGGGACTCGAGAAGGTTACCTAAAACCCGGTAGGTTCATCCTGCACCGGCCGTGCTGTCGTCAGCGTGCAGTCAGGTGAGCAAATGGCGCAGGGTCATGGCCACCTCAGGGCCCAGGCCCGGCATACGAGTGCAGGGAATGACCTCGTGTCCTTGCCGCGAAAGGCCCGCAGCGGGGCCGCAGCCGTTCCGTGCCCATTCAGGTTTCTCCGGACAGGTTTACACTGGACAGCACGCCGGACTGGCCTTCCGGCCCGGGTTTCTGCCGCTGCGACCGGACCCGAAATCCGGCTGACCGAGGAGCGGGAGGGGGTATCAGGGAAGCCGGCGGCAACAAGCCATGGAATCCGATCCGGCCTTCGGACCGCGCTGATGCCGGTCCAAACCACACACGCCAATCTCGATCCGGAAAGCCGCGATGCGTGGGCCGTCCGGCCTTTCCGCCAACGGAGGGATCAAACATGGCACCATCTTCACGGTTTCCCGCATCCGGTCTCACTGACAGTTCATGGCAGGACGGGCTGGGACGCGCGGGCAGCCGCTGCGCCCAGATCCTGCTGATCCTGATTCTGGCCAGCGTGGCGGTCTACGGGTTGCTGCAGATCCGGCTACTGGTGATCCCGGTCTTGATTGCCCTGATCCTGTCCGCAGCAATCGGCCCCTTTGTGAACCTGCTCCGCCGCAAAGGCTTGCCCGGCGTACCGGCGACGCTTATTGCCTTCCTGAGCCTGCTGGTGGTCCTGGCAGGCACGAGCACTCTGATCGTGCTGGCTGTGCGCAGCCAGTGGGATAAACTCGTTGCCGCGGCCACGTCCGGGCTGGACCAGTTGGATTCCTTCCTGCTGAACGGGCCGTTGCCAATCAACCAGGAGCAGCTGGCGCAGGGGCGCCAGGCCCTGATCGATTTCGCCACCAGTGCCCAAGCGCGTTCCAGCGCATTGACAGGGCTTTCGGTTGCCACCGAGTTTTTTGCGGGCACGGCGCTGATGGCCATTGTCCTGTTCTTCTTCCTCAAAGACGGGGCAAAGATCTGGAACTTCCTGCTGGTCCCGTTCAGCGATCCGCGGAAGGCCAAGCTGCGCCGTGCCGGCAAACGGACCCTCGAGGTGCTGGGCAGCTACGTGCGCGGAACGGCCATTATTGCGCTGATAGACGCCACGGCCATCGGCATCGCGCTGCTGGTGCTGCAGGTGCCGCTGGCCCTCCCGCTTGCCATGATCGTCTTCCTGGGTGCCTTCATTCCCTTGGTCGGCGCCACGTTTGCCGGCATTCTGGCCGTGCTGGTGGCACTGGTGACCAGGGGCCCCATTGTCGCCGTCGTCGTGGCGGCAGTCGTGATAGCCGTCAACCAACTGGAAAACCATCTGCTGCAGCCAATCGTGATGGCCAGGTCGCTGAAGCTGCACGCCCTGGTCATCCTGTTTTCCCTCACCGCCGGCACCATCCTGGCCGGCATTATCGGCGCGGTGCTTGCAGTACCGCTGGCCGCCGTTACCTGGGCGGTGCTGCAGGTCTGGACCGCCGAGGACCCGCGGATCGGGGACCTAAACCCGGACCTTCCGCCGGCCGGGTCTGAATCGACTTAGCCCCTTGGAGGCACCAACCTAGTAGCCGTTTTCCGTCCCGGCCCCAAGCCCGGGCCACGACTCAGGGGTCTGAGCCAGGAGGAAGCCGCCGAAAGGCGGCCGGGAAACCGTACGGGAATTGCTGCGGGAAAATACCGGTTCCGAGGCACTGCCAACATCGGTGTTCGAGAACGCCCGCACGAAGGCGCATCCGACGGGCTTCCGGGGCGCGGATTGGGCCTGCGGGCCTGTAATGTTTTCCGTCTTCCCGCTTAGTTCGACGGGTATTCGTCGGCGGTGAGCAACTCGCCCCACGTCGTCTCCGGCTCGTCGGTGCCGGGCTCGGGGGCTTCCCACAGTGCCAGGTGGCACATGAAGTTGTCAGCCGTGGCGCCGTGCCAGTGCCACTCCCCTGCCGGGGTGTAGACGGTGTCGCCGGGGTGCAGTTCGATGAGCTCCTCGCCGCGGGTCTGCACGTACCCGACGCCCTCGGTCACGTGCAGCGTCTGCCCGACGGCGTGCTTGTGCCAGGCCGTGTGCGCGCCGGGGGTGAAGCGCACCAGGTTCAGGCGTGCCCGCGACGGCTCGCTGCCGGCGTAGTAGGAGTTGAAGTACACGTCTCCCGTAAACCATTCGGCCGGTCCCTTGATGGTCGGGGTCTTGGGTTGCATCTGCGTGCTCATGCACGCTCCTTTCGTTGGTGTCCGGGCCGTGCCATCAGTACAGACGGTCCCGCTGCAGCGCCGCAGTCACCGCCTGCTCCGCGGCCAGGGAGGCCAGGAGCCGAAGGCGTTCCGCGGAAGGGCTTCCGGGTTCGGCAGTGTAGATCATCAGGACCAGCCCGGGTTCTGCGGTGACCGCCAGTTCCTCATAGGCGAGGACGAGCTCGCCGACGTCCGGGTGGTTGAACCGCTTCGTGCCGGTACCGTGGGTCCGCACGTCGTGTGCGCCCCAGAGCCTGCGAAATGTTTCGCTCTGCGTGGAGAGCTCGCCGACAAGGTTCTGCAGGCCGCGGTCATGGGGGTCGCGGCCTGCCTCGGCGCGCATGATCGCGACGCACATCTGCGCGAACATGTCCCAGTCGGGGTAGAACTCATATGATGCCGGATCGAGGAACTGGAAACGGGCCAGGTTCGGGGTGCGGCCCCCGTCGCCGATCACGGGTGAGTAGAAGGCGCGGCCCAGCGCGTTCGCGGCGAGCAGATCCTGCTGCTGGTTACGGACGAAGGCGATGCCATTCGTGATCGCAGCCAGCGCCCAGTGCAGGCTGGGGCGGGAGGCTCCCTGACCGGCCGCGCGGCGTCGCACACGGCCGGACGTGGGAATGCCGTCGGCGGCACGCGCGAGGTCGAACAGGTGCGCCCGCTCCGTGTCATCGAGACGCAGTGCCCGCGAGACCGCGTCGAGAATGGATGAGGACGCGCCGGCGATCGCGCCGCGTTCAAGCTTGGAGTAGTACTCGACGCTCACCCCTGCGAGCATCGCGACCTCGGTGCGCCGCAGGCCGGGAACGCGCCGCTTCGGGCCGGCGGGCATTCCGGCCTGTTCGGGCGTGACCTTGGCGCGCCGCGACATGAGGAACTCGCGGACCTCGTCTCGATTGTCCATATGGTCAGGATAAGTCGGCTTCAGCGGGTCTGGGGTGCCCTGTCAGTACACCCCTCGACAGGAACTCCCACCGGGCGCCCGGACGTCTTTTACTGGAACGGTGCCGAATTCATCTTCCCTCCCGCAGCGCCCTTTCGGGCGGCTGCTTCCGATGCTGCTGCTCGTGCTGACGGTGTTCGGTCCGATTTCGATGGACCTCTACCTGCCGGTGCTGCCCGCGCTGACGATCGAACTGGACGCGGCGACCTCGATGGCGCAGCTGACCGTCACCGCGTGCCTGATCGGGCTCGCACTCGGCCAGCTCATCGCCGGCCCGCTCTCCGACAGGTTCGGACGCTCTGCCCTGCTCTACGCCGGTGTCGCCGCCTACATCGCCGCGTCGCTGCTGTGCGCGGTGAGCCCGAGCGTCGAAACACTGGTCCTTGCGCGCCTGGTCCAGGGCCTCGCGGGCGGGGCGGGCCTCGTGATCGCCCAGGCCGCCGGCCGCGACATCTACTCCGGCGGAGCGCTCATCCGCTACTGCGGCCGCATGACGGTGCTCGGCGGCCTCGCTGCCATCATCGGCCCGCTCCTCGGCGGCCAGCTCGCCACCGTCACCAACTGGCGTGGCCTGTTCGTGTTCCTCGCGGTGATCGGCGCGGTGATCCTCATCGCCATCGCGCTCGCCTACCGCGAGACCCTGCCTCCGCACCACCGCACCACGGGCGGGTTCGCGCAGTCCGGACGCGACTTCCTCACCCTGCTGTCAAACCGCGTGTTCACCGGCGCCGTACTCGTGCAGGGATTCGTGAACGCCGCCCTGTTCGCCTACCTCAGCGGGGCAACTTATGTGCTGCAGGGCATCTACGGGCTCTCCCCGCAGCAGTATGCGCTGGCGTTCGGCCTGAACTCGGCCGGGTTTATGGTCTTCGGATACCTCGCCGGCCGCACGAGCGAGCGCTGGAGCGCGGCGGGCACGCTCGCCGTCGGCCTGGCCATGTGCGCATTCGGCGCGCTCGGCCTGCTCGGCGCGGGGCTCTTCGCGCTGCCGCTGGCCGCCGTGATCGTCTCGCTGCTGGTCATGGTCAGCGGCGTCGCCGTCATCACCCCGCCCACGACGACACTCGCCCTGGCAGACTACCCGCAGATGGCCGGCACCGCGTCGTCGCTGCTCGGCACGGCACGGTTCGCCTTCGGCGGCGTCTCGGCGCCCTTTGTGGGCATCGCCGGAGCCGCCGCAATGCTGCCCCTCGGCATCGTCACCGTCGCCTCGGCCGTCCTCGCCGCCACGGCGCACGCGGCGCTCCTGCTCCGCGGGCCCGCGGCCGACACGGCGGATGCATCCCTCGCGGAGCCGGAGCCCGTCGGCTCCGCCACACGCTGACCCGAAATCCGAAAGCCATCAGAGAGTCATCGAAAAGAAGGAGAACACCACCATGCGTGGAGTCATCATGCACGCCCCCGGCGACGTCCGTGTCGAGGAGCGCGAAGACCCGACGATCGTCGAGCCCACCGACGCCGTCATCCGAGTCGCCGCCGCCTGCATCTGCGGGTCGGATCTGTGGCCCTACCGCGGCATGGCGCCGGTCGACGGACCCGCGCCGATGGGCCACGAGTACGTCGGCATCGTCGAGGAGACCGGCCCGGAGGTGAAGAACGTCAAGGTCGGCGACTTCGTCGTCGGCTCATTCTTCGCTTCCGACAACACCTGCGAGATCTGCCGGGCCGGATACCAGAGCCGCTGTGTCCACAACGTGCCCATGGGATCGATCGGCACGCAGGCCGAGCGCCTGCGCGTGCCGCTCGCCGACGGCACGCTCGTCGCGACGCCCACCCGGCCGACGCCCGAGCAGATCCCGGGCCTGCGCGCCGCCTCGGACGTGCTCGGCACC
>NZ_JBHTML010000060.1:0-20785 GCF_042679445.1 Arthrobacter sp. GCM10027362 | reverse complement strand
GTCAGGACAGAGTCGCGTCCCATCCCTCCAGCATCCCGCCGGGAAACCCCTCAGGACAATAAGGAGACACACCCTAGGGTGGCAGGCAGGCGGCCAACGGTGGTCGCGGCGGATCCGCTTCAGGAGGACGGCATGGCGCTGCTGGATGGCATTGTTTCCCGGCGGATCGAAACCTCCCGGCTGGCGGTCAGCCTGCTCGAACGCGCCGGGGACCCGGCCGGCGGGACGCCGGTGGTGCTGATCCACGGCAACTTGTCCTCATCGCTGTTCTGGCAGGAAACCATGCTGGCCCTGCCGGCCGGATACCGGGTGCTGGCACCGGACCTGCGCGGCTTCGGGGACACCGATCCGTTGCCGGTGGATGCCACCCGCGGGCTGCGGGACTTCAGCGACGACCTCGCTGCCACCTTGGCGGCCCTGGGGATCGAGGCGGCGCACCTGGTCGGCTGGAGCATGGGCGGCGGCGTGGTCATGCAGTACGCGCTGGAGCATCCGGCACTCAGCCTGGCCCTGCAGGCGCCGGTGTCACCCTACGGCTTCGGCGGCACCGCCGGTCCCGAGGGCGTGCGGCTGACCAACGACGACGCCGGCTGCGGCGGCGGGGGAGTCCATCCGGACTTCGTGGCCCGCCTGGCGGCCGGGGACCGGACCGAGGCGGCGCCCACCTCTCCGCTGGCGGTCTACCGGGCCGCCTATGTGCATGCCGGTTTCCGCTCGGAGCATGAGGACATCTGGCTGGACTCGATGCTCAGCAGCCGCACCGGGGTGGACCACTATCCGGGGGACTCGGCCGCCTCGGAGCACTGGCCGGGCTTCGCCGCCGGCACCCGCGGGGTCACCAACGCCATGGCTCCCGGCCATTTCAATGCCGGCGGCCTGGTGGGACTGGAGGACAAGCCGGACATCCTGTGGATCCGCGGCGAGGCGGACGCCATCGTCTCGGACGCCTCTGCCTTTGACATCAACTGCCTGGGACAGTTGGGGGCCGTTCCGGGCTGGCCGGGGGCCGAGGCGGCCCCGGCGCAGCCGATGATCGCCCAGACCCGGGCGGTACTGGACATGTACCGGGCGAACGGCGGCCGGTACCGGGAAGTGGTGCTGGAGAACTGCGGGCATTCGCCGCACCTGGAGTACCCGGAGCAGTTCCTGGCCGCGTTGACGGACCACATTGCCGGCACGTGCCGGAGAGCTGGTTGAAGCTTCAACTAATGTGTGGCATCATGTCTGCATGACCGAAACAACTTACAAGCCCGTCGTCGTCTGGTCCAAGCCCGAGGCCGAGCGGGCCGGCACGCCGCTGCTGGTGCTCTTCCACGGCTACCTTTCCAACGAGCAGGACCTGATGGGCCTGGTGCCCGGCCTGCCGGGGGACTTCACCGTCGCCGCGGTACGCGCCCCGGTGGCCCTGGGGCCGGGCTTTACCTGGTTCCCGCTGATGCACGAGCCGGACTTCTCCGTGGACAAGGTCACCAAGGCCGTGGCCGATGTCTGGACCTGGCTGGACTCGGTCAAGGACCAGCACAGCAGCGTGTCCCTGCTCGGATTCTCCATGGGCATGGCGGTGGCCACCTCGATGCTGCGCCACCGGCCCGAGGAGATCGCCGCCGTCGTCGGGCTCTCCGGGTTCGCCATTCCGGCGGACGGGAATCCGTTCTTCCGGGATGACGCCGTCAAGGCGGTCAGGCCGCCGCTGTTCTGGGGCCGCGACCAGGCGGACCAGGTCATCACCGCGGACAAGGTGGAATTCACCCATGCCTGGGCCAACGCGCACGTGGACCTGACCAAGGTGCTGTACACCGGTATCGGGCACGGCGTCAACGCGCAGGAACTGGCGCATGTGAAGGAGTTCCTGACCTACAAGGTGCTCAAGGGAGCCTAGCGGCGGACAACCCGCACGCTCTGGCGGTTGACGCTGACCGTGTCACCCTCGTGCAGTTGCCGTCCGCGCCGGGTCTCGATCTGCCCATTGACCTGTACCAGGCCGTTTTCGATCAGTTCCTTGGCCTCGGTGCCGTCCTCGGCCAGGTTTGCGAGCTTGAGCAGCTGGCCCAGCCGGATCATCTCATCGCGGATGGGCAGGTCTTGAATGTCATCGGGCGCCATGGATCAATCATGCCCGACGCCGCGGCCCCGTCCATGCCTTAGAGTTGCCGCGTGCCGAATTCCGTGCAGCTTCCCCTGCTCCTGGCCCTGCCCCTGGCCGTTGCCACAGGCCTGGCGATGCCCGTGCAGGGACGCATCAACGGTGCCCTCGGAGCGGCCCTGGGCGACGGACTGGCCGCGGCGCTGATCAGCTTCGGCACCGGACTGGCCGTGGTGGCGGTGATCTCGGCGGTCCTGCCGGCCGGCCGGGCCGGGCTCAGGCAGGTCCTGCCCGCCCTGCGCGGACGCCGCTTCCCCCGCTGGTACCTGCTGGCCGGATGCCTGGGGGCCTTCATGGTCTTCAGCCAGGGCCTGGCGGTGCCGGTGCTGGGCATCGCACTGTTCACCGTGGCCACGGTGGCCGGCACCGCGGTCTCGGGGCTGCTGGTGGACCGGCTCGGCCTGGGGCCGGGAGGCAGCCAGCCCGTCACCCTGCTGCGTGCGGTCAGCGCCCTGCTGGCCGTGGCCGGCGTCGCCTGGGCCGTCTCGCCGAAGCTCGGGGCCGGCAGTGCCGCCGCATGGCTGCTGCCGGTCCTGCTGCCGCTGCTGGCCGGCTTCCTGCGCAGCTTCCAGCAGGCAATGAACGCGGCCCAGTCGGTCCATTACGGCAACCCCTTTACTGCAACCCTGATCAACTTCATCGTCGGCACCACCGTGCTGGCGGCGCTGTGGGGGATCAAATGCGCCGTGGCCGGCGCCGGCCACCCGCTTCCCGCGCAGTGGTGGCTCTACCTGGGCGGAGCCATGGGTACGGTGTTCCTGGTGCTGGCGAACATGCTCGTGCGAAGCCTCGGGGTGCTGCTGGCGGGTTTGTCCACCATTGCAGGGCAGGTCCTCGGTTCCCTGGTGCTGGACCTGCTTTTCCCGGCGGCCGGCACGCAGGTGGGCGCTGCGTCCGTGCTGGGCACCCTGCTCACGCTCGCGGCGATGGTGCTGGCCACCTTGCCGTGGACTCCCGCCGCCAGGGTCCGGCCGGCCGCCGCCTTCTTGGCAGTGCGGGAGAAAGTGCGGGAGGAAGCGCGGGAGAAGGCGCAGGAGAAGGTGCCGCAGAAGGAGCTCCGGTGCTGAACACGCCGGCACTGCCGGCGTGCTTGCCGGCGGCCCAAAACCTAGGGTTGGGGTTGTGAATCCCGATCAACCCAGGCACGCCCGCAGGATCCCGCTCGTGCTGGCACTGCTGCTGGCGGTGCTCGCCGGCCTGACGATGTCCGCGCAGGGCCGGGTCAACGGTGCCCTTGGCGCCCGGCTGGGCGACGGGCTCGCCGCCGCCGTCGTCAGTTTCGGCACCGGACTGGTGCTCGTGGCGGCGCTGACCGTGCTGCCCTCCGGCGTCCGCCGGGCGCTCAAACGCGTGCTGCCTGCCGTCCGCGGGCGGAAGTTTCCGGCGTGGTACCTGTTCGCCGGAGTCAGCGGGGCCTTCCTGGTCATGAGCCAGGGCGTGGCGGTGGGCGTGGTCGGCATCGCGCTGTTCACCGTGGCCGTGGTGGCCGGCCAGTCGGTCAGCGGGCTGTTGGTCGACCGGATGGGCCTTGGCCCCGGCGGCAGGAAGTATGTGACATTGCTGCGGGTACTGAGCGCGGTGCTCACGCTGGTTGCCGTGGCCTGGGCGGTGTCCCCGAAATTTGCCGCCGCCGGTTCGGCACAGGCATGGCTGCCGGTTGCGCTTCCCCTGGCCGCGGGCTTCCTGCAGAGTTTCCAGCAGGCACTGAACGGAACGCAGACAAAGCATTACGGTTCGCCCCTGCCCGCCACGCTGATCAACTTCATCGTCGGCTTCGTGCTGCTGTGCCTTGCCTGGCTGGTCAAGCTGGCGACGGCGGGCCCGGCCGGGGCACTGCCGGCCCAGTGGTGGTACTATCTGGGCGGGCCGCTGGGATGCTTCTTCATCGTGGTGGCAGCGGTAGTGGTGGGCAGCTTGGGCGTGCTGCTGACCGGCCTGGGAATGATCGCCGGCCAGCTGCTGGGTGCCCTGCTGCTGGATGCGCTCTTTCCGGCGCCGGGCTCCGTCATTACGGCGGCGACGGTCCTGGGCACGCTGCTGGCGCTGGCGGCGATGGTGCTCGCCACGCTGCCGTGGAGGCCGACGGCCCTGCCCGCGCGCCTGCGCAAGGCGCCGGGGCGCGCGCGTTCGGCCCGCAGCAGCCGCTAGGTTCCACGCGCGGACCCGGCCGCATAATTCGTAATTATATTCCCAAATGATGCCTATTTATCGAACGCATCCGCTAATTTGATTGGACCATGGCAGGGGCACCGCTGGATCCGCCGCAGGAGCACGAGGGCTCCGCGGATCGCGCCCGACCGGTATCCGCCGGGCGGCGGATACCGGTCCCGGTGAGCGTCGGCGCCGACGTTTTGCCTGTGGATCCGGATCCGGACTGGGCGCTGCTGGAGGAGGTGCCGGACCACGAACTGTTTGCGGGCTTGGAATGGGATCCGGAAATCCGGGAGTATGTGGATCCGGACGGCGACGGTGCGGATCCTGAGGGGCCTGGCAACGGCTGGCCGGGCCTGCCCCCGGCCGTGGGTGCAGGCCCGGCCGCAGGGGAGGACCAGGACGGGCCGCGGTCCGCAGCCCCGCACGAAGCCCTGCCCGGCGCCGGCCTTGCGCTGCCGGCGCCGGTGGGCAGTCTGCTGACGTCGCTGGCCGGGCCGATCCCCGAAATGCTGACCTACGAGGAGGCGGCCTGCCAGCTGGGTGTGCTGCGGCAGCTGGAGGGGTACCTTTACGGGCGTCTCATGCGCCTGCTGAACCGGCTGGTTACCCAGGCCGAGGCCGAACAGCCGTTCGGCCGGCCGGAGCCGTTGGGCCCCGACCGGCCGGATCCTGCCCTGGCCACGGCATCGGCGGTATCCGAGGCCGCCTGCGCCTTGCGGATTCCCGAGCGGACCGCCGCAGCGCTGGTTAAGACGCCCGACGGTTGGCGAATGTGTTCACCGGTACCCTGGCCGCGGTCGAAGCCGGAACCCTGACCCGGGACCAGGCGGAGGTGGTGCTGGACCAGGCCGGAACCGTGCCGGAGGAGGCCAGGCGTGCCTTTGAAGCCGAACTGCTCGAACTGGCAGCCCGCGTCACGTCGTTGACCCGGCCCAAGTTCAGGCAACGTGCACGCACGCTCCGGGAGCGGCGCCATCCCGAATCGATCGCGGCCCGCCGGAGCAGAGCGGAAGTGGACCGGCGGGTGGAACTGCGCCCGCTTGAGGACGGCATGGCCTGGCTCGGCCTTCGACTGCCGGCCGAACAGGCCGTGGCTGCGTTCAACCGCATCCAGGAGCTGGCGATGCCCCTGCAGGGTCCTCGGGAGGCGCGCACGCTCACGCAGCTGCGCGCCGACGTGGCTGCCGACCTGCTGCTCGCGGGCGTTGCCGGCTGCGGGACCGGTGCCGGGGTCAGGGCCGAAGTGATGCTGACCATCCCGGCCCTGACCCTGCTGGGACTGGACGAGGAACCGGCCGAACTCGAAGGCTACGGGCCGGTCCCCGCCGACGCCGCCCGCCGGCTGGCCGGGCACGCGCCGTCGTTCGTCCGGCTGCCCACGGACCCGGTCAACGGGGCCGTCCTGGCGATGGACCGCAAAAAATACCGGCCTACCAAAGCAATGCGGCAGTTCCTTCGTGCCCGGGACAAGACCTGCACCTTCGCCATCTGCAACCGCAGCGCCGGGCATTGCGAGACCGACCACACCACCCCGTGGGCCGGTGGCGGACCTACGGATGTTGCCAACCTGTCCTGCGGCTGCAAGAAGCACCACCGGTTCAAGACCATCGGCGCCTGGAAGCTGAAACAGCCGGCGGCGGGCACCGCGGCCTGGACCTCGCCGGCCGGGCTGACTTACACCACCGAGCCGGAACCGTTGGCCTGCACCCCGCCGGAGCACCTGGCCACGGTCTTGGAGCGCCTCGAAATCCACGACGTCAACACCAGGCTGTCCGCCCTGTACCGCAAGCAGCGGGCGCTCCGGCGGGACGGCCCCGCCCGCCGAGCCCCCTTCCCGCCGCCGGCGCCGCCGGGCCCGGAGGATGGCCCTGCCGGCGCGGCACCCTGCCCGTTCTGAGGCCCTGCCCGTCCTGAAGGACAGGAGCGGCGCAATGAAACCGTGCCGCCGATCCCGATAGGCTAGTGTTGAAGCTTCGTTACATGCAGGCCCCTGCCCTCCCCACAGTGGACATGCAGGCCTGTGCCCGAACCACCACGGACCGCACCCAGCGGCCCTGTAAAGACTGGAGAACCACCTGATGGCAGCAGCCAAATCCAAGCTTGATCCGATCATTTCGCTGGCCAAGCGCCGCGGTTTCGTCTTCCAAGCCGGCGAGATCTATGGTGGTTCCCGTTCGGCCTGGGACTATGGGCCGCTCGGCGTCGAGTTCAAGGAGAACATCAAGCGCCAGTGGTGGCAGACCATGGTCCGCGGCCGGGAAGACGTGGTGGGCCTGGACTCCTCGGTCATCCTGCCCCGCCAGGTCTGGGAGGCTTCCGGCCATGTAGAGGTCTTTTCCGACCCGCTGGTGGAGTGCCTCAGCTGCCACAAGCGCTACCGCGCGGACCACCTCGAGGAAGAGTACGAAGAGAAGAAGGGCCGCGCGCCGGAGAACGGCCTGAAGGACATCGTCTGCGCCAACTGCGGCACCAAGGGCGAGTGGACCGAGCCCCAGGAGTTCTCCGGCCTGCTGCGCACCTTCCTCGGCCCGGTGGCCAACGAGGAGGGGCTGCACTACCTGCGCCCGGAGACAGCCCAAGGCATCTTCGTGAACTTCAACAATGTGCTGACCACCTCCCGGCAGAAGCCGCCGTTCGGCATCGGACAGATCGGCAAGAGCTTCCGGAACGAGATCACCCCCGGCAACTTCATCTTCCGCACCCGCGAGTTCGAGCAGATGGAGATGGAGTTCTTCGTTGAGCCGGGCACGGACGAGGAATGGTACAAGTACTGGATCGAAACCCGCCTGCAGTGGTACACCGACCTGGGCATCAATCCGGACAACCTGCGGCTCTTCGTGCACCCTCAGGACAAGCTCAGCCATTACTCCAAGGGCACCACCGACATCGAATACCGCTTCGGCTTCCAAGGCTCCGAGTGGGGCGAACTGGAGGGCATCGCCAACCGCACGGACTTCGACCTGTCCACCCACAGCAAGCACTCCGGCGTGGACCTCAGCTACTTCAACCAGGCCACCAACGAACGCTACATCCCCTACGTCATCGAACCGGCCGCCGGTCTGACCCGTTCCTTCATGGCCTTCCTGGTTGATGCCTACGCCGAGGACGAGGCCCCGAACACCAAGGGCGGGGTGGACAAGCGCACCGTGCTGCGGCTGGATCCGCGCCTGGCCCCGGTTAAGGCCGCGGTGCTGCCGTTGAGCCGGAACGAGGACCTCTCCCCGAAGGCCAAGGATCTGGCCGCCGCGCTGCGCCGGAACTGGAACATCGAATTCGACGACGCCGGCGCCATCGGCCGCCGCTACCGCCGCCAGGACGAGATCGGCACGCCGTTCTGCATCACCGTGGACTTCGACACGCTCGACGACCAGGCCGTCACCATCCGTGAGCGCGATTCCATGGTCCAGGAGCGGGTGAGCCTGGATAAGGTCGAGGCCTGGCTGGCCGGCCGCCTCGTCGGCGCCTAGCGGAAGCGGAGGAGAACCTGCGTGGCTGAGCTGACCTTTCGCGACTGGCGGGACGGGGACGATCTGGCCCTGCTGCAGATCTGGGGCGACCCGGAAACCGGCCAGGCCGGACAGTTCCGCGGCGTCCTGCGGCCTCCGTCGGACACGCCGTGGTCCCGCTGCATCGTCGCCGAGGACCAGGGCATTCCGGTGGCCGCCGGCGCCGTCTACGAGACCAGCCTGCACCCGGAACGGCTCTGGCTGTACATCGAGGTGGCCAAGGACCACCGGCGGGCTGGGGTTGGAACGGCCATCCTGGAGCGGTTGAAGGCCGAGGCCGCGCAGTCACCGTCCGGCGTCACCCGGCTGCGCGCCAGGGTGGAACCGGGCAGCAGCGGCGCCGGCTTTGCGGCGGCGGCCGGGCTGAAGCCGATCCAGCGTTCGCGCGTGGTCGTGGTGCAGCCCGGCGCACTGCCGGTACCGGACCTGACGGACGACGCCGGCCCGTCCCTGGACGAAGCAGCCACCGGTTCCGTGGAGCTGACCCAGGCCGTGGTGAAGTTCTACAACGGCGTCCATGACTGGGACCGATCGGACATGACCGTGGGCCGGGCACAGCAGATGCTGCTGGCCGAAAGCGCCGGCGCCTCCGGCGCCGTCGTGCTCCGGGACGCGCCCAGGGACAGGGGCGGAAAGATCGCGGCGTTCGCCATCAGCTACACGCATTCGCGCACCGACGCCCCCTCGGATGTGCTGCTCGGCTATGACCCGGACCTCAGCGACCCGGCGGCGCAAAGCGCCGTCGCCAAGCTGCTGGCGATGCTGGTGCACCAGTATCCGGTCCAGCTCGAAGTGGACGACTCGATGACGGCCCTGACCGCGGTGCTGGAACCGCTGCTGGCCGCCGGGACCGCCTCCGTGGCCGGGACCGAGACAGTTATCCTCAGCAGCTGATGGGGCACTCCCATGCGCACATCCTGGACCCGGCCCGGGACGGTGCCGGGCCGCAGGGCCCGCGCCCGCCGGCCTCGAACCGCCGGGCCAACCTGCTGCTGGCGCTGATCCTGCTGCCGGTCGCGGTGGCCACCGTGGTCGGCATGGTCCTGCTGTGGCCGTCCGGGGACCGCTCCCACCTCGCGGTGTCCGATCCGTGGGCCACCGCGCCGGGGGTGAGGTTCGATGTCGGCACGGTCCAGCGGGTGGCGACGGAAGCGTGCCCCTCCTCCCAGCCCGCCGTCGCAGCAGGCGCCGCGGCGCAGGAATGCATGGTCGCCTACACCCAGCCGGAGGCCGGAGGGGCGGAGGTTGCGGTGGAGGTGACCCCGGAGATCGTCAAGTCCCGCGGCGTGGAGGCCGGGGACACGATCCGCTACCTGAACCTCAGCCGGGTCATGCCGGAGCAGGACGGGACGTTTGTCTTCGTGGATTTCGTCCGCAGCACGCCGATCGTGCTGCTCGCGGTGCTGTACGCCGTCGTCGTCGTGGCGGTGGCGCGCTGGCGCGGCCTGCGCGCCCTCCTGGGGCTGGCCGGCGCCTATGCGGTCATGGCCATGTTCATCCTGCCCGGCCTGGTGGAGGGCAAGCCGCCGCTGCTGCTGGGGCTCGTCGGCTCCGTGGTGATCATGATCGGGGTGCTCTACTTTGCCCACGGCTTTTCGGCCCGGACCTCCACCGCGCTGCTGGGCACGCTCTTCGGCCTGGGCGTCACCGCCCTGCTGGGGGCCTGGGCCACCGATGCCGCGTACCTGATCGGTGTCGGGGACGAGGACACCTACCAGCTGGTCAACATGGGGGATCAGATATCGCTCTCCGGCATCATCATGTGCGGGCTGATCATCTCCGGCCTGGGCGTGCTCAATGACGTGACCATCACCCAGTCTTCGGCAGTGTGGGAAATGTACGAACTGGCCCCGGGGGTCTCCACACGCCGCCTCTTTGCCGGCGCAATGCGGGTGGGCCGTGACCACATCGCTTCCACCGTCTACACCATTGCCTTCGCCTATGCCGGGGCGGCGCTGCCGGTGCTGATCCTGGTGTCGCTGTATGAGCGGCCGCTGTTCGACACGCTGACCAGCGGCGAGCTGGCCGAGGAGGTCGTGCGCACCCTGGTCGGTTCCGTGGGGCTGGTCCTGGCGATTCCCATGACCACGCTGGTGGCGGTGCTGGTGGTGAAGGCGATGGGCATCCGGAACCCGGAAACGGGGCAGGATGCCGCTGCTGCCGGAACTGGCCGGCCGCCCGGCCGGCGGGGCCGGCGCCGCCTGGACGCCTAGGGACCAGGCTCCTTCCTGCAACGCTTGCTCCGCTGGCAGGATGGGTCCATGCCTCCTCTGCAGGCCAGCCCCGAACTGGCCACCTACCTGGACTGGCTCCGGTCCGCCGCCGGCGGGCTCGATGCCGGTGCCCGGCAGGCCGGGCCCGAGGCTCCGGTTCCCACCTGTCCCGGCTGGACCGTGCGGGACCTGCTGGTCCACGAGGGCATGGTGCACCGCTGGGCCGCGACGAATGTCGCCGGTTCTGCCGCCGCGGGCATGGCCGCAGACCTGACCGCGGGGGAGGCCGCACGGCTGGCCGAGGAAGCCGGCTATGCGGCGGTGGACCTGGCCGGCTGGATCCGGGACGGTGCCGCCACCCTCGAGGGCGTGCTGCGGGCCGCCCCCGCGGACGTGAAGGCCACGGTCTTCCTCAAGGACGCGCCGGCGCCGCGCGAGTTCTGGGCCCGCCGGCAGGCCCACGAAACCACCATCCATGCCGCCGACGCACTGGCGGCGGTGCTCGGCCGGGTTCCGCTGGCGGCCGAAACCGGGATTGGCGCAGCGCAGGCGGTCGACGGCGTGGATGAGTTGCTGTGTGGTTTCCTGCCCCGGGGCCAGACGCGGCTGCGCACCGACCGCCCGATGCTGGTGCACATCCGGGCCGGCGGCACGGCCTCGGCCTGGAATGTGCGGCTGGGGCCGGAGCCGCCCCGCACCGAACGTGCCGGTGCCGGTCCCGCCAACGCCGACGCCGTGATCACTGCCGCTCCCGCCGCCCTCTACCTGGGGCTGTGGAACCGCGGCAGCGAACTCGAAGTCAGCGGGGATGCCGCGGTGCTTGAGCTCTGGCGCATGCTGATGCGCGTGAGCTGGTCGTAGCGGACATGGATTTGCCCCGCTTTGAGAGAATGGGAGCGTGACTGTTACCGCTGTATCCGCCCCCGGGGCCAAGCTGGAGCTTCCGCCGCTTAAGCTTGGGCCGCTGACCATCGACGTGCCCGTGGTCCTGGCACCCATGGCCGGCATCACCAACAAGGCGTTCCGCCGGCTCTGCCGCGAATACGGCGGCGGGCTGTATGTGGCGGAGATGGTCACCTCCCGGGCGCTCGTGGAGCGCAACCGCGAGTCCATGCGCATCATTTCCCACGACGAGGACGAGTCGGTCCGCTCCGTCCAGCTCTACGGGGTGGACCCGAAGACCGTCGGCGCCGCGGTGCGGATGCTGGTGGAGGAGGACCGGGCCGACCACATCGACCTGAACTTCGGCTGTCCCGTCCCGAAGGTCACCCGCCGCGGCGGCGGCTCCGCCCTGCCGTGGAAGACCGACCTGTTCACCGGCATCGTCCAGGCGGCCACCCGGGAAGCGTCCCGCGGCCAGGTCCCGCTGACCATCAAGATGCGCAAGGGCATCGACGAGGACCACCTGACTTTCCTGGAGGCCGGCAGGATCGCCCGCGACGCCGGGGTTGCCGCCGTCGCCCTGCACGGGCGGACCACCAGCCAGTTCTACTCCGGCCAGGCGGACTGGAACGCGATCGCCGAGCTGCGCGAGGCCCTGCCGGACATCCCGGTGCTGGGCAACGGGGACATCTGGAGCGCCGAGGACGCGGTGCGCATGGTGAAGCAGACCGGGGTGGACGGCGTCGTCGTCGGCCGCGGCTGCCAGGGCCGCCCCTGGCTGTTCGGCGACCTGCAGGCCGCCTTCGAGGGCACGGACCGGCGCTTCCGGCCGGGGCTGAAGGAAGTGGCGGACAGCTTCTACCGGCACGCGGAGCTGCTCGTGGACTACTTCGAGGACGAGGGCAAGGCGCTGCGGGACATCCGCAAGCACGTGGCCTGGTACTTCAAGGGCTACATGGTCGGCGGCGAACTGCGCGCGGCGCTGGCCGCGGTGCCCACGCTGGAGGTGCTGCGCGGACTGCTGGACCAGCTGGACCACACCGCCCCGTACCCGGGGGCCGACGCCGAGGGCCCGCGCGGGCGGGCCGGCTCGCCCAAGCGCCCGGCGCTGCCGGACGGCTGGCTGGCCAGCCGGGAACTGGACGAGAACCACCGGGCGATGATCGCCGCGGCCGAACTGGACGTCTCCGGTGGCTGAGCGCGCGGTGGTCCAGCCGCAGCCGCTGACCCACGGCTACACCGAGCCGGACCAGGAACGCTGGGTCGCCGAGGTGCACAAGAACACCTACCGCACCCACTTCGAACGCGACCGGGCGCGGGTGCTGCACTCCTCGGCACTGCGCCGGCTCGGCGCCAAGACCCAGGTGGTCTCCCCGGATACCGACGACTTCGTCCGCACCCGGCTCACGCACAGCCTGGAGGTGGCGCAGGTCGGCCGCGAACTGGGCCGGAGCCTGGGCTGCGACCCGGATGTGGTGGACGCCGCGTGCCTGTCCCACGACCTGGGCCATCCGCCGTTCGGGCACAACGGCGAAAACGCGCTTAACGCCGCAGCCCACGCGATCGGCGGCTTCGAGGGCAACGCCCAGACGCTGCGGCTGTTGACCCGGCTGGAACCGAAGGTGCTGCGCGCGGACGGCTCGCCGGCGGGGCTGAACCTGACCCGCGCCAGCCTGGATGCCGCCTGCAAGTATCCCTGGACCGCTGCCGGGGCACCGGTGATCCACGGAAAGCGCACCGGCAAGTTCGGCGTCTACGAGGATGACCTGCCGGTGTTCGACTGGGCCCGCACGGGCGCGCCCGCAGGACGCTCCTGCATGGAGGCCCAGGTCATGGATCTGGCCGACGACATTTCCTACTCGGTCCACGACGTGGAGGACGCCATTGTGGCCGGCCGGTTCCAGCTGCGCTGGCTGGACAATCCGGACCACCGCAGCCGGGTGATCGGCTACACGCAGCAGTGGTACCTGCCGCACAGCGAGGCCGCCGAAGTCGAGGAGGCGCTGTCCCGGCTGGAGGCTTCCGGGGTGTGGGTGCCGGAGGCTGACGGCAGCCGCAAGGCGATGGCGGCGCTGAAGGACATGACCAGCCAGCTGATCGGGCGGTTCTGCTCCAGCGCGCTCCAGGCCACCCGGAGGATCTACGGGCCGCAGCCGCTGACCCGGTATTCGGCCGAGCTGGTGGTGCCGCACGAGACCGTCACCGAAATCGCGGTGATGAAGGGCCTGGCCACCACCTTCGTGATGACCTCGGACATCCGCCAGCCGATCTATGAGCGCCAGCGGGAAATCCTCACCGACCTGGTCACCGAACTGCACGCGGCCGGGGACCGCTACCTGGAGCCGGCCTTCGCGGCGGACTGGCGGGCTGCCGGCGACGACGCGGCGCGGCTGCGCGTGGTGATCGACCAGATCGCCTCGCTCACCGACGTGTCCGCGATTGCACTGCACGAGCGGCTGATGGGCTCGCACCGGACCCTGCTGTGATCCTGGCCGCACGGGCGGGTGCCAAAGCGGTCGGGAGGACAGCCTAGACTGGATGCCATGGCCGGACTGATCAAACGCGAAGACATCGACGAAGTCCGGCAGCGTACCGACATCAAGGACATCGTCGACGGCTACGTCACGCTCAAGTCCGCCGGCATCGGCTCGTTCAAGGGCCTGTGCCCCTTCCATGACGAGCGCTCGCCCTCCTTCCATGTGCGCCCGCAGGTGGGCACCTACCACTGCTTCGGCTGCGGCGAGAGCGGGGACGTGATCTCCTTCCTGCAGAAGATGGACCACACCTCCTTCACCGAGACCGTGGAGAAGCTCGCGCACCGGATCAACTACACGCTGCGCTACGAGGACGGCGGCACCGGGCCGCGCCGGGAGGACGTGGGCCGGCGCCAGCGCCTGCTGGATGCACACAAGATCGCCGCGGAGTACTTCCGCGAGCAGCTGCTGACCCCGGCCGGGGCCGCCGGGCGGCAGTTCCTGGCCGCGCGCGGCTTCGACCAGGCCGCCTCGGACCAGTTCGGCGTCGGCTTCGCGCCGCAGGGCTGGGACGGGCTGCTCAAGCACCTGGCAGGCCGCGGCTTCAGCCAGGACGAGCTCAGGCTCACCGGCATGTTCTCCGGCGGCGGAGCCGACAACAAGCACCGTATTTACGACCGCTTTCGCGGCCGGCTGATCTGGCCCATCCGGGACATTGCCGGGGACACCATCGGTTTCGGTGCCCGCAAGCTCTTCGACGAGGACCAGGGCCCGAAATACCTGAACACCCCCGAGACCGCGCTCTACAAGAAATCGCAGGTGCTGTACGGCATCGACCTGGCCAAGCGCGACATTGCCCGCGGCCGCCAGCTGGTGGTGGTGGAGGGCTACACGGATGTGATGGCCTGCCACCTGTCCGGGATTACGACGGCGGTGGCCACCTGCGGCACCGCCTTCGGCGCCGACCACATCAAGATCGCCCGCCGGCTGCTCTCCGACGACGGCACCGGCGGCGAGGTGATCTTCACCTTCGACGGCGACGAGGCCGGACAGAAGGCGGCGCTGCGCGCCTTCGAGGAGGACCAGCGCTTCATCGCCCAGACCTTCGTCGCGGTGGAGCCCTCCGGCGCGGATCCGTGCGACCTGCGCATGACCCGCGGGGAGGACGCGGTGCGGGCGCTGATCGCGGCCCGCCGGCCGCTGTTCGAATTCGCGATCAAGGCCACCCTGAAGAAGTTCGACCTGGACACCGTGGAGGGCCGGGTGCGCGCGCTGCGGGCCAGTGCCCCGGTGGTGGCCCGGATCCGGGATGCGGCCATGCGCCCGGCCTACGCCCGCGAGCTGGCCGGCTGGCTGGGCATGGACGTGGACGAGGTGCTGCGGGTGGTGCTGGCGGCCGGCAAGCGGCAGGCGGTGCGGGCCCACGGCGGGGCCGAAGGGGAAACCGGATCCGGGGAACCGCCCGCCGCTCCCGTCCCGGTCTTCACCCGGCCGGATCCGCGCGACCCGGTGGCGCGGATGGAACGGCAGGCCCTGGAAGTGGCCCTGCAGCAGCCGGCCCTGCTCGATGCCGACCAATGGCAGCGCTTCGCCGGGGCCCGGTTCAGCGCCCCCGCCCATGCCGCCGTGCACGCGGCCATCGGCGCCGCAGGCCAATCCGGTGCCACACCGTCGCAATGGGTGGAGCGGGTGCGCCAGGAAGTTCCGGAGGAACTGCGCTCCTTCGTTTCGGAACTGGCGGTCAGTCCGCTGCCGGCGCGCGACGGCGACGGGCTGCAGCTGTACTGCCGGGGCATCATGAACCGGATGTTCGACCTGCAGATCACCCGGCTGAAGGCCGAGAAGATGGGCCAGCTGCAGCGCATGGACCCGGCGGCGGACGCGGAGGCCTTCGCGCAGATCAACCGGGAGCTGATGGAACTGGAGATGCAGCGGCGCGCCCTGCGCGGCGACTGACCGCTGCAGTCTGCCGGCGCCGGCCGCCCCGATTTCCGTTTCGGGCCGGCCATTGTGTAGAGTTTTATCCGTTGCTTTCCCCCGTAGCTCAATTGGCAGAGCATTCGACTGTTAATCGAAGGGTTACTGGTTCGAGTCCAGTCGGGGGAGCGGATCAGGCCCCGTCCACGCGGACGGGGCCTTTTTGCGCCCGGCGTGCTCCACCCGGCAACGCCGGACCCGGCCCGGACCCCGGTTTTTGGAAACCGGAGGCGCACCTGTTACAGTTTTATCTGCTTCATTCCCCCGTAGCTCAATTGGCAGAGCATTCGACTGTTAATCGAAGGGTTACTGGTTCGAGTCCAGTCGGGGGAGCGGGAAACGGAAAACCTCCGTGCGGAATCACTTCGGCACGGAGGTTTTTTCATACCCGTAACGCGGCGGGAGGACGGATCGTGGACCGGTACCCGGAAGAAGCCAGCCCCGACTGGCGGCGGGTGTGCGCCGCCCTCGCCGGCATGGATGCCCGGAGAACCTATGCCCAGATTGTGCTGGGTGCGCCGCCGGGGGAGATCGGGGCCGGGCTGAAACCCGCGCGCCGGGACCGGGCCATTGCCACCTTGCTGGCTGCCGGACTGGTGGAACGTGCTGCCGGCGGTTCACTCGTGGCCTCGGAGACGGTTTTCCGTGAGATCCTCGCCCGGCAAACCCTGGGACGGGACACCGGAGGCATCGGGCGGTTCCTGCATGACGGGCGGATCGAACGGTATCCGGCTAACCTGGCCGAACGCCGCCGGCTGCTGGCCTGGATCGTCGCCCAGGTGGTCCGGCGGGGCGAAGACCTCACCGAGCAGCAGATCAATGAACGGCTGATGCAATACACCGACGACGTTCCGCTGCTGCGCCGGTACCTGGTGGACTTCGGGCTGCTGGAGCGCACGCGCTCCGGATCCTCCTATTCGCGTCCCGCGGACGCCGATACCGCAGCGGTGGCTGACAAGGCACAATGATAGTTTGAAAGCGGACATAGGAGCAGTACCGAACCACGGATGGAGGCAGGGCCGATGAACCGTCTTGAAAGCTCCGCTCCCGCGAAGGCCGCTCCGCGGTCCTCGCTGGCGGGCCTGGTTGCGCTGGCCGCACGGCTGGCACCCCGTCAGCTGAACGACGAACTGTCGCTGGCCGCCATTGAGCTCAAGCGCAAAGGGGTCCAGGCCGGCGTCGCAGCCGCCCTGCTCGGGGCGGCACTGGTCTTCGCCGCCTTCATGGCGGTCTCCCTGATCGTGGCTGCCATCATGGGTCTGGGCGTCGCGATCGCCCCTTGGCTGGCGGCCCTGATCCTGGCCGCCGTGTTCCTGGTGCTGGCCGCCATTCTTGGACTCATCGGCGCGGTGCGGGCCAAGAAGGCCATGCCGCTGATGCCCGAAGAGGCGCTGCGCGGAATCAAGTGGGATATCGGGGTGCTGAGCGAGGGCCGCAGCTTCGATCCTGCAACACTGGATGCCAAGCCGGCGAAGACGGAACAGCCGGAGCAGGCCAAGCCTGCGGCGCCCAAGGAACCGGCGCCGTCGCAGGCCGAGCTGATGGCGCGTACCGCCGAGCGCCGCGAGCACCTCGCCCAGCTGCGGGACGGGCTGGACCGGAAGCTGGATGTCAGGGAACAGACGGAGCGCATCAGGGAACAGACGGAGCGGATCAGGTACGAGGCCAGGCGCGCCGCGGATTCCGCGCAGCAGGCCGCTGCCTCCGGATTCGCCCGATTGGCCCAGGCCGGCAGTGCCGGCGTGGCCGTACCCCCTGCGTTCCAGGAACGCTGGAGGCCGCTGCTGGCCCTCGGGGCCTCGCTGGGTACCTTTGCCGTGCTCCTGGCCCGGCTGCTGAAGAAGAGCTGAGGCAGCCCGGGGCCTGCCGGCGGAGGGCAGGCAATGATTCGCAAGGAGGGGACAGGGCCTGATGAGGTTCATCGGTGCCGGCACCCGGCGGGATTTCGAGTACCGGGAACGCGGAACGTTCTGGACCGTGCCGAACATCATCACGGTGGCCCGTTTCCTGTTGGTGCCGGCCTTCGTCTGGTGCATTGCCGCCGGCCGGTACGGCACGGCCACCGTGGTGCTGGCCGTGCTGGGCTCCACGGACTGGGTCGACGGCTATATCGCCCGGCGTTTCGATCAGATGTCCACTGTAGGCAAATGGCTGGATCCGTTGGCCGACAGGCTGGCCCTGATCATCATTGCAATCACCTTCGTCACGACCGGGCTGGCTCCGCTGTGGCTGCTGCTGGCCATCGTTATTCCGGACAGCATCCTGCTGGTGTATTCGCTGGCCCTGTTCCGCGGCAGCCCGGACCTGCCGGTGACGAATATCGGCAAGGTCCGCACCGCGCTGCTTTTGATCGGGACCCCGCTGCTGCTGCTGCAGCGGGCCCTCGGCCCGGGCTTCGACTGGCTTGGCGTGCTGGCCTATGTCTTCCTCATCCTCGGCTGCGCGGGCCACATCGCCGCCTGGTGGGGCTACATGCTGGCCGCCACGCGCAAGCACGGCCAGCTGCATCGTGGCCAGTTCCACGACGGGCGGCTGGATGCCTAGCCCGACGGGGAACCCGAAGACAGCCAGGCGGATATGGTCTGGCTAGCGGTCACCGCGGCCCTGCTTGGCGCATTCTTCCTGGCCGTCGGCACCCAGCGGCAGGCCAGTGCCGTCCAGGCCAGCACCGGCGGGCTCCAGCTCAGCCCGCACGGCCTGCTGCGGATGGCCCGCAACCCGCGCTGGGCGCTGGGCCTGACGCTGCAGGCGGTCGGCATGGCGTTGAACGTTTTCGCCTTGGTCAGCGCCCCGCTGACGGTGGTCCAGCCGATCGGGGCCATCGCCCTGGTCATCACCACCCTGGTCAATTCCAAGGACCAGGGAATCCGGCTGAACCGGATGACGGTCGTGTCCGTCAGCGCCTGCATGGTGGGCAGTGCAGCCTTCGTCCTGCTGGCTGTCACCGTCACGGCGCACAACCAGAGTGTGACGGCCGAAGGTGAGCTGTCCGTGGTCCTGCTGCTCGCCGTCGTCGTTGCGGTGTTCATGGCCTTGGAAATGACGTTCCGGCACCGGCTGAACGCCTTCGCCTACATTCTCGGCGCGGGCATGCTCTTCGGCTTCGTGGCGGTGCTGGTGCGGATCATCGGCCTGCATTTGCTGGATCCCAACGGGCGGTTCATCGCCAATGTGCCGATCTATACCGTCCTGGCGATCGCGGCGGCGGCCGGCCTCGGGGCATGGTTCGTGCAGAGTGCCTATGCCAGCGGCCCCCCGGACCTGGTGATTGCCGGCCTGACAGTGATCGATCCGCTGGTAGGCATCTCGATCGGGATTTTCATTCTGGGTGAGCTGCAACCCAATGTCCGTCCGGCGGCCGCAATTGCCATGGTTGGTGCAGGTTTGGTTGCTATTGTGGGGGTCATTGCCCTCTCCCGGCACCATCCGGATGTCCTGCAGAAGCAGGAAGAAGCACGCCGCCGGGCCCGGGCCGCCGGTAAGTAATGTCAGAGCCAAACCTAGGTGCGCACAGAACATATGAACAGCATGGCCAGAACCGAGCAACGAGTCCTGCCTGGCGTGACTGCGAACAGCGGCACCCGCCCACTGAAGATCCTGATTGCGGCGGACACCTATCCGCCGGACGTCAACGGCGCAGCGGTGTTCGGATTCAGGCTGGCCCAGGCGATGACCAAGCGCGGCCACGACGTGCACATTATCGCCGCGCGCCCCGGCAAGGGACCCTCCTGCATCGAGCAGCGCGATGAAGCAGCAGTGCACCGGCTGCGGTCGCATTCGGTGCCCACCCATGAAACCTGGCGGATCTGCCTGCCGTGGGAGATCAAGCGGGACATCAAGCGGATTTTCGACGAGGTCCAGCCGGACGTGGTCCACATTCAGTGCCACTACATGATCGGCCAGAACACCATCGCCGAGGCTGCGCGCCGCGGCATCCGGACCATCGCGACCAACCATTTCATGCCCGAAAACCTCGAGCCCTTCCTGCCGTTTCCGCAGTGGTTCCTGGATATCGTGGCCCGCAACTCCTGGCGCGACATGGGCAAAATCATGGGCAAGGCCGCCGTGGTCACCACCCCTACCCCGCTGGCTGCCAAGGCGATGCGTGAGCATGCCCGCCTCGACAACGTGCTGCCGCTGTCCAACGGCATCGATTCGGCCAACTACGAGCTGGCTCCGGGAGAAGTGGTGCAGAAGCCGGACCATCCGACGGTTCTCTTCGTGGGCCGCCTGGCCCAGGAGAAGCATGTGGATGTGCTGATCGAGGCCGTGGGGCGGACGGACCCGGCACTGAACGTGCATCTGGAGATCGTCGGAGGTGGTGAAGTCCGGCCGGCGCTGGAAGCGAAAGTTGCCGAACTGGGCCTGCAGGGGCGGGTGCATTTTGCCGGCCATGTGGACGACGCCGCGCTGCGCCTCGCCTACCTGCGTGCCACCGTCTTCTGCCAGCCGGGAACGGCGGAGCTGCAGTCCCTCGTGTCGCTGGAAGCAATGTCCGCCAGCAAGCCCGTGCTGCTGGCCAACGCCATGGCGCTGCCGCACCTGGTCCAGGACGGCGTCAACGGCTACCTGTTCGCGCCGCGGGACTCCGCCGACCTGGCCGCCAAGCTCGAGCTCATCCTGCGCCGGACGCCGGAGGAGATCGAGGCGATGGGTGCGGCCAGCCGCGCCATGGTGGTCAAGCACGGCATCAGCAAGACGATGGACATCTTCGAGCGCCTCTACCGCGGCGGCTCGGCGGAGGATTGCCGGCCGTCCGCCTGACCCTCCGTCAGCCCCGAATACGGCAGGCCGGCGGCGCATCCGGTCCGGGGGCGAGCGGTCGGCGCAAAAAGCAATTACTATGGCTTAGTCGCAGTGTTCCGCAGCGCCGTCCGGATCTTCCGGCCGCATGCGGTACCGGCGACCAGGGGGCGGTAGCTCAGCCGGTCAGAGCAGAGGACTCATAATCCTTTGGTCGTGGGTTCAAGCCCCACCCGCCCTACCAGGACCCGGTGCCCGGACGGTGCCGGTGGCGCCCGCCGGCACCGCGGCCCCCTCGGCATCACTGATCCTTTGTGTCACCTCCTGTGTGTCACCTCCCCTCCGGTGGCCGCGGCAGCAGCACGGACGGGCGCAGGTCGGTGACGAACTGCAGCGGATTGATGTACTGCTCTCCGCGCCGGACGCCCCAGTGGATGCAGGGGCCGGAGCAATGGCCCTGGCCGGAGAGCCGCCCAACCGGGTCCCCGCGTGCCACCGCATCCCCCTTTTTCAGGTCCGACGCCACCGGTTCGAAGCTGCTGCGCAGTCCGTTGCCGTGATCGATGGTGATCACCGGACGGTCCACCACCCAGCCCGCAAAGCTGATGGTGCCCGCAGCCGGCGCGGACACGGCCAGGCCCGGGGCGGCGGCCAGGTCCACGCCGCGGTGGCCGCCGAGCCAGGGCTTCGGCG
>NZ_JBHTML010000059.1:0-21246 GCF_042679445.1 Arthrobacter sp. GCM10027362 | reverse complement strand
TGCCGGCGCTGAGGATGCGCACGTCCGGCAGGCCGAGGCTGCGCAGCAGGCCGGCCACCGCCTCCGCGCTGCGCGCGAGCTCGGCCGGGTCGAAGGCCGCCCAGGCAATGCCCGGGATCGCGACCAGGTCCTTGAGGGTGGTGATGGTCTCCCCCATCCGGGCATCCACGGCCCGGGCCAGGGCGTCCACGTCCACGCCGGGGCCGGGGAGGACTGCGCTGTCAGGAGTACTTGTCATACCCGACACCCTACCGCCGCGGTGCGGCCGCTGACCCGGCCACCGCCGCAACGGCGGCAAAACCGCCGGTCAGCGGCCGCTTTGAAGCGCCCTCGCGGAACCTGCTGCAAGGTATTCTTGATGGGTGTTTGGACGAAAAAAAGCGGCCCCCGAGCCTCAGGGCGTAACTGACCAGAAAATCTTCGACGAGCCGGGCGGTGCGGCGGGCAAGGGTGCGCCGACGCCCCGGCGCAAGGACCAGGAGGCCGCGCGGCGCCGGCCGCTGGTGCCGCAGGACCGCAAGGCAGCCCAGGCTGCGAACCGCGAGGCGGTGCGTGCGGAGCGGATACGCATGCGGCAGGCCATGGATACCGGCGACGAGCGCTACCTGCCGCTGCGGGACAAGGGACCGCAGAAGAAGTTTGTCCGCGACTATGTCGATGCCCGCTGGGTGGTCGGCGAGTTCCTGATTGTCTTTGCGCTGCTGTTCGTGGTGCTCAGCTTCATCCGCAACCTCCAGTTGCAGTCCATCATCCTGGTGGCTTTCTGGGTGCTGCTGGCCGTGGTGGCCGTGGACGCCTTCATCCTTAGCCGCCAGCTGAAGAAGCGCCTGACGGCCAAGTTCGGCGAGGTGGAGCGCGGTGCCGTCTGGTACGGCGTGATGCGCGGGCTGCAGCTGCGCAAGCTGCGCCTGCCGAAGCCCCAGGCCAAGCGCGGCCAGTACCCGTCCTGACTGCATCCCTTCCCGGATCCTTCCCGGCCCTTCCCGCAGGGAGGTCCGGGAAGGATCCGGCTTCGTGCGCCGGGTCGGAGCGGCACCGCCGTCCGGTGGCGGTCGGCGGTCACGGTTCCGGCTGCGCCCGGAACCGACCTCCTGCGGGGGCCAATGCCGTCATCAAGGCCACCAAAGCACAGCCAGCACCGGCCCGGCGCCGCAAAGGCGGCCTGACCAACGCCGCCAGCCCGTGCGGCCAACACACTAGGTGTACTGCCTGGCCAGTTCCCGGTTGATCCGTGCCGCCCAGAACGGGCCCTCGTACAGGAAGGCCGTGTAGCCCTGCACCAGCGTGGCGCCGGCGTCCAGCCGTTCCTTCACGTCGGCGGCCGTTTCCACGCCGCCCACCGCGACCAGGACCAGCGAGCTGCCCGCGGTGCGGCGCAGCCGGCGCAGCACTTCAAGCGAACGCTCCTTCAGCGGCGCGCCCGAGAGCCCGCCGTCCCCGCAGGCGGCAACCTTGGCCGGATCCGAGACCAGCCCGTCGCGAGCGATGGTGGTGTTCGTGGCAATGATGCCGTCCAGCTTCAGGTCCAGCGCCAGCCGGGCGACGTCGTCGATATCCTCGTCGCTCAGGTCCGGGGCGATCTTCACCAGCAGCGGCACATGCCGGGCGGCCGCGGCGTCGGCCGCCTCCCCCACCGCGGACAGCAGCGGCCGCAGCGTGTCGACGTTCTGCAGCAGGCGCAGGCCCGGGGTGTTCGGGGAGCTGACGTTGACCACCAGATAGTCTGCATGCGGGGCCAGCAGCCGCGTGCTCTTGAGGTAGTCCTCCACCGCGTGCTCGAGTTCGACCACCTTGGTCTTGCCGATATTGATGCCGATCACCGGCCGCGGCCGGCGCCCGGAGCGCTCCAGGGCCCTGCGGGCCGCCGCGATCCGCGGCGCAACGGCCGCGGCGCCGTCGTTGTTGAAGCCCATCCGGTTCACGACGGCGCGGTCGGCGATCAGCCGGAACAGGCGCGGCCTGGGGTTCCCGGGCTGGGCGGCGCCGGTGATGGTCCCCACCTCCACCGCACCGAAGCCCAGGTCCGCCAGCGCCTCGATGCCCAGCCCCTCCTTGTCGAAACCGGCGGCCAGGCCGAACGGCGAGGGGAAGCTGACGCCGAACGCCTCGGTCCGCAGCGAGGCGGAGGGCCGGGTCAGCCGGCGCAGCAAGACACCGGCGCCAAGCTGGTGCGAGGCCCGGATCAGGCGGAAGCCGATCCGGTGGGCGCGCTCGGCATCCATCCAGGAAAAGGCAGCACGGAAGAAGAGAGGGTAGAGACGCATGCTCCTAGTTTTCCCGCAAAAACAGCCCCGGCCAAACTGGGTGGTTCCGGCGTTAGCATGATCGTGTTAGGAAAGGAAAGACCTGTGGCGTATGACTGGCGGCCGGATATCCTCGGTCCCGGATTTGAATCGGTCGTGCTGGACCTGCCCTCCCCCAGCGGCGTCCGGGCGACGTTGGTCCGCTATGTCCCCGAAGATGCCGAGCCGCTGTCCGGCGGCCACGCCGTGCTGTACCTGCACGGCTGGAGCGACTACTTCTTCAATACCGAGCTGGCCGGTTTCTGGCACGGCCAGGGGGTGGCCTTCTATGCGCTGGATATGCACAACCACGGGCGCAGCCTCCGCGACGGGGACGTGCCCGGGTTCGTCGCGGACCTGCACGAATACGAGGACGAGATCACCTTGGCGCTCAAGCTGGCGGGTGCGGATATGGCCCGCCGCTCCGGTGTGCCGGACGGACCCGGCGGGGAGCCGCGGCTGACGCTGATGGGCCACTCAACCGGAGGCCTGGTGGCGGCGCTGTGGGCGGCCGATCATCCCGGGCAGCTGCAGGCCCTGGTGCTGAACAGCCCGTGGCTGGAAATGCACCACAGTCCGCTCGTCAGGCACGCCGCCGCGTCCGTGCTCCAGCCGCTCTCCCGCTTCCGGCCGGCGGCCCGCCTGAGGATCCCTGCCCGGGGCTTCTACTACCGCAGCATCAGCAAGTCCGCCGACGGCGAATGGGAGCCGGATCCGGTGCTGCGGCCGCCCGGCTCCTTTCCGATCCATGCCGGCTGGCTCAGCGCCGTCTGGCGGGGGCAGGCCAGGGTGGCCCGGGGCCTGGGCATCGAGGTTCCGGTGCTGGTGCTCGCCTCCGGCCGCAGCCTGAACGGGCCGGTGTGGCACGAGGAGATGATGGCAGCGGACGTGGTGCTGGATGTGGAGACCATGTCGGCCCGAACGGTCAAGCTTGGCCGCAGCGTGGCGCTGGAACGGATCGACGGCGCCCTGCATGATGTCTTCCTCTCCAGGCCCGAGGTACGCCGGGACGCGTACGAGCGGCTGCGGCGCTGGGCGCGGGCCTATATTCTGCCGCCGGACGGGCCCTGAACCGGACGGGCCCTGAACCGACGCCGGACGGTCAGCGTCCGGCGGATCCGGACAATGCCGCGTCCACAGCGGCGCCGTAGCGGCGGTCCCGCCTGGCGTAAATCTGCACGGCTTCCCACAGGGTGCGCCGGTCCACATCCGGCCAGAGGATGTCCATGAAGACCATTTCCGCGTAGGCGGACTGCCACAGCATGAAGTTGGAGAAGCGCTGCTCGCCCGAGGTGCGCAGGAACAGGTCCACATCCGGCAGGTCGGGTTCGTCCAGGAACCGCTGGATGGTCTTCTCCGTCACGGCCGAGGCCTTCAGGCGCCCGGCGGCGACCTCGGCGGCAATGGCCGCCGCGGCGTCGGCAATTTCGGCCCGGCCGCCGTAGTTCACGCACATGTTCAGCGTGCAGACGGAATTGCCGGCGGTCTGCCGTTCGGCCACCTCCAGCTCCCGGATGACCGACTGCCACAGCCGGGGCCGGCGGCCGGACCAGCGGATCCGCACGCCCCATTCGTCCAGCTGGTCCCGCTGCCGGCGCAGCACGTCCTTGCTGAAACCCATCAGGAAGCGCACTTCTTCCGGGGAACGCCGCCAATTTTCGGTGGAGAAGGCGTAGGCGCTCACATGCCTGATGCCGATCTCGATGGCGCCGGCCACGACATCCAGCAGGGCGGCCTCGCCCGCCCGGTGGCCCTCGGTGCGCGGCAGTCCCCGCTGGTTGGCCCAGCGGCCGTTGCCGTCCATGACGATCGCGACGTGCTCCGGCACCAGTTGCCGAGGCAGCCGCGGCGGTTCGGCGCCGGAAGGATGCGGTGCGGGCCGCACGGGACCTGTCTGGCTGGTACTCATCTGCTGGGGCTCACACTCGCTCGACGTGTCGTAGGGATTTCAGGGATCGTTCCAAGTGCCACTGCAGGTAGCCGGCCACCAGCCCGGCGGATTCGCGCCGCGCCGCCTGCTCGGAAGCGTCCGCCTGCGGCCAGTTGGCGCTGAGCAGGGCCGCGAGCAGTTCCATCGTTTCCGGCGCCGGCGAGGCGCTGCCCGGGGGCCGGCATTGGTGGCAGACCGCTCCGCCGAGGGCGGGCGAAAAGGCGGTGTGCGGGCCGGGAGCCCCGCAGCGGGCGCAGTCGGTGAAGCTGGGTGCCCAGCCGGCCGTTGCCAAGGCGCGGAGCAGGTAGGAATCCAGGATCAGCTCCGGATCGTGCACGCTGCGGCTCAGTGCCGAGAGCGCCCCGATGACCAGCGCATACTGGGCCGACGCGGATTCGCCGTCCACGTCAGTGAGTTTTTCCGCGGTTTCGCAGATGGCCGCGGCGGCGGTGTACTTGCGGTAGTCCGCGGCAATCTCCCGGCCGTAGGGGCCCAGTGTCTGGGCCTGCGCCACAATGTCCAGGCTGCGGCCGGACACCAGCTGCAGATCGGCCACCATGAACGGTTCCAGCACGGCCCCGAACTTGCTGCTGGTGCGGCGCACGCCCCGGGCCACCGCCCGAACCTGTCCGTGCCGTTTGGTCAGCAAGGTGATGATCCGGTCCGCTTCGCCGAGCTTGTGGGTGCGCAGGACTACCCCCTCGTCCCGGTAGGTGCGCGAGGCGAAGGATCGATTGGTCACCCTCCTATTCTCCCACGGCAGGGGCCCGTCCCGCCGACCGGCGGAACGGGCCCCTGGACAGTGCGGGAGGCGGTTACCGGGCCGCCGCGATGCTGCCGGCCTCGGCCCGGCTGTCGCGGATGGCACGGTTGACCGCGGATACCACCGCCTTGAGGGCGGACATGGTGGTGTTGGCGTCAATGCCCACGCCCCAGAGCACCCGGTCTCCCACGGCGCATTCCACGTAGGCGGCGGCACGGGCATCGCCGCCCTCGGAGAGGGCGTGCTCGGTGTAGTCCAGCACGCGCACATCCATGCCGTCCTGGGCGAAGATGTCCAGCAGGGCGGCGATCGGGCCGGTACCCTCGGCGGTGCGGCGGGTCGGGACGCCGTCGATCCTCATGGTCGCGGCAAGCCGGAAGGAGCCGTCCTCGGCCGTATCCGCGTTGACCGACCCCAGCGCGTAGTGGCCCCAGGGGTGGTCCGCGGAGGGCAGGTACTCGTCGCTGAAGATGTCCCACAGCTCCGCGGCGCTGACCTCGCCGCCCACGGTGTCGGTCCGGCGCTGGACGACCCCGGAGAACTCGATCTGCGCCCGGCGGGGCAGATCGAGGTTGTACTCGTTCTTGAGCAGGTAGGCCACCCCGCCCTTGCCGGACTGGGAGTTCACCCGGATGACCGCTTCGTAGCTGCGGCCCAGGTCCTTCGGGTCGATCGGCAGGTACGGCACGGCCCAGACCAGCTCGTCCACGCTCTTGCCCTGCTCGGCCGCGTCGGCCTCCATGGCCTCGAAGCCCTTCTTGATGGCGTCCTGGTGGGAGCCGGAGAACGCGGTGAAGACCAGGTCGCCGCCGTACGGGGAACGCTCGGGCACCGGCAGCTGGTTGCAGTATTCGACGGTGCGGCGGATTTCGTCGATGTTGGAGAAGTCGATCATCGGGTCGATGCCCTGGACGAACATGTTCAGGCCCAGCGTCACCAGGTCCACGTTGCCGGTCCGCTCGCCGTTGCCGAAGAGGCAGCCTTCGATCCGGTCCGCGCCGGCCAGGTAGCCCAGCTCGGCCGCCGCCACGCCGGTGCCGCGGTCATTGTGCGGGTGCAGCGAGAGGATGACGTTCTCGCGGTCGTTCAGGTTCCGGGACATCCACTCGATGGAGTCCGCGTAGACGTTCGGGGTGGCCATTTCCACCGTGGCCGGCAGGTTCAGGATCACCTGGCGGTCCGCGGACATCTCCAGCACGTCCGTCACCGCGTTGCAGATCCGGGCGGCGAACTCCAACTCGGTGCCTGTGAAGGACTCCGGCGAGTACTCGTAGGTGACCTCGGTTCCCTTCAGGGATTCCTCGTACTTGCGGCACAGCCGGGCGCCCTGCAGGGCGATGTCCACGATCCCGTCCTGGTCCTCGCGGAAGACCACCCGGCGCTGCAGCACGGAAGTGGAGTTGTACAGATGCACGATGGCGCGGTCCGCGCTTTCGAGCGCCTGGTAGGTGCGCTCGATCAGGTGCTCGCGGGACTGGGTCAGCACCTGGATGGTCACGTCGTCGGGGATCCGGTCCCCCTCGATGAGCTGGCGGACGAAGTCGAAGTCCGTCTGGGAGGCCGACGGGAACCCCACCTCGATCTCCTTGTAGCCCATCCGGACCAGCAGGTCGAACATCTTGTGCTTGCGTTCGGGGCTCATCGGATCGATCAGGGCCTGGTTGCCGTCCCGCAGGTCCACCGCGCACCAGCGCGGGGCCTTGGTGATGACCTTGTCCGGCCAGGTGCGGTCCGGCAGTTCGACGGTGATCTGGTCCTGGAACGGAATGTACTTATGGATGGGCATTCCGGAGGGTTTCTGTGCGTTACGCATTTTGTTGGATGGCCTTTTCTACGGGGAAAATTCGAAATTCGGCCGGGCAACACAAACTCCGCAGCGAGGGGTCGGCCTGTCAAACAGCAGTTTGCGAAGCCTCGCCGCGGCAGCTAAGAAGGAGAGTTCCTGCGCGCACCATTTCACACTAGCACGGCGGCGGGACCGGCCGTGAACCGTGCCGCGCCCGGCCGATACTGCCTAAAGTGGACACAAAGCACCAAACCTGTTCCCTCATGTCCCCTTAGCGAGAGGCCCACCGTGACCCGTTCCGGCATCGTCCTGTCCAACGTAGATCCCGCCGTCCGCCCGCAGGATGACCTGTTCCGGCACGTCAACGGCAAATGGTTGGCGGAAACCATCATCCCCGAGGACCGGCCGCTGGAGGGCTCCTTCACGGCGCTGCGCGACGCCTCCGAGGAAGCGGTCCGCGCCATTATCGAAGACGCCGCGGGGCATCCGGATCCCTCGTCGCCGGCCGGCAAGATAGGCCGGCTCTACGCCGGGTTCATGGACACCGCGACCGTCGAGGCCAGGGGCTTCGCGCCGCTGGCGGCGCAGCTGGCCGCCGTCGACGCCGTCGTCGACGCCGAGTCCCTCATTGCGCTGCTGCCGGGGTTCGCCCGCAGCGGCGCGGCCTTCCCGCTCGCCTTCTACGTCAGCAACGACGCCGGGGATCCCACCCGCTATCTCCTGCACCTGTACCAGGCAGGCCTTGGCCTGCCGGACGAAGCCTACTACCGGGAGGAGGCCTTCGCGGAAATCCGCGCCGGCTACCTGGACTATGCCCGGCGGATGCTCACGCTCGCCGGCCTGGACCCGGCCGACGCCGAGCTGGCCTTCGGGCTGGAGCACAAACTCGCCGCCGGCCACCTGGACAAGGTCTCCTGCCGGGACCCGCAGCAGACCTACAACCTGCGCACGGTGGACGAGCTCGCCGCGGCGGTGCCGTGGATCCGCCGCTGGCTTGGCGACCTCGGGGAGGCCGCCGCGGCGGTGGACGAGCTGGTGGTGTGCCAGCCGGAGTTCGTGTCCGTGCTCGCCGGCTTGGTCCGGAGCGAGCCGGCGGCCGCCTGGCGGGCTTGGCTGCGGCTGCAGCTGCTGACCAATGCGGCGCCGTACCTGCATGACGAGGCGGTCAAGACGCAGTTCAGCTTCTACGGCCAGGTACTCAGCGGCGTCCCCGAGCTCAAGGAGCGCTGGAAGCGCGGCGTTGCCCTGGTGGAGGGGGCACTGGGCGAGGCGGTGGGCCAGGAGTACGTGGCCCGGCACTTCCCGCCGCAGCACAAGCAGCATATGGAGGCGCTGGTGCGGAACCTGCTGCAGGCCTACGAGCACAGCATCGCCTCGCGGCCGTGGCTGAGCCGGGAAACCATCGGGCGCGCCCTGGAAAAGCTCGCTGCCTTCCGGACCAAGATCGGCTATCCCTCCAAGTGGATCGACTACTCCAGCCTGCAGGTCGGCGACGATGTCTGGGCCAACGTGCAGGCCGCCAACGACTTCGAGACCCAGCGCAACCTGGGCAAGCTCGGCGGGCCGATCGATACCGAGGAATGGCACATGACCCCGCAGACGGTCAACGCCTACTACATGCCGACGATGAACGAGATCGTCTTCCCCGCAGCCATCCTGCAGCCGCCGTTCTTCGACGCGGAGGCGGACGACGCGGCCAATTACGGCGCCATCGGTGCGGTGATCGGCCACGAAATCGGCCACGGCTTCGATGACAAGGGCTCGCAGTTCGACGGCACCGGCGCGCTGCGCAACTGGTGGACCGAGGAGGACCTGGCCGCCTTCAGGGCCCTGACCTCGCGACTGGTGCAGCAGTACGCGCAGCTGAGCCCCGAGGAGGCCCCCGGCCACAATGTCAACGGCGAACTGACACTGGGCGAAAACATCGGTGACCTCGGCGGGCTGGCCATCGCCTACCAGGCCTACCAGCTGAGCCTGGGCGGACAGGAGGCGCCGGTAATCGACGGGCTTACCGGAGCGCAGCGGTTCTTCTATTCCTGGGCCGAGTGCTGGCGGCAGAAGATCCGGCCGGAGGAATCGGTGCGGCGGCTGACCGTGGACCCGCATTCGCCCAACGAGTTCCGCTGCAACCAGGTGGTACGGAACCTGGATGCGTTCCATGGGGCGTTCGGTGTCGCCGAGGCGGACCGGCTCTGGCTGGACCCGGCCGAGCGGGTGCGCATCTGGTAAGCCGCCCGGTGCGGGCAGGCCGCGGGGCGGCCTGCCCGCACCGGAACCGCTAGAACCCGCCGGACTGTTGGCAGGTCACCTGGTCCGCCGTCTGGCCGGAAAGGTCGCCGCCCAGCTTGCCGGTGGCGGCCAGCTCGGTGCCGCTGGTGAAGTCCCGGCCGACGACGACGGCAACGCCGTAGTCGGTGCCGCCGGACAGGACGCTGGCCTGGGGTACCCCGAGATCCTTGGCCAGCGCGCGGGCCACTGCCTCAAACCCCGTGGAGTACAGGATCTGGGTGGCCGGGTTGGTGCCGTCCGCTTCGGCCACCGCGGCCTGGGCGTAGCCCAGGCTCCGCAGATGCTCGGCCACCGCCTCGCCCCGCCGGTCCATGCCGGATTCGTTACGGACCTGCACCGGCTGGGTGGACGAGTCGAAGCTCAGGGCGGCGGGCTCGCCGGCCACGATGTTACCGTCCGGAGCCGCCCCGTCCGCTGCGGTGCCGGTCACCGGATCGGAGGCTGTTTCCGAGCTGCCGCCGGTGGGCTTGTCGTTGGGCTTGTCCTTGTCCGCTGCGTCATCTGCCGTCACGTCCCCGTCCTCGCGCAGGATCTGGAACAGCCTCTGGCCTTCCTCTTCCTTCATCACGAGGCGGTTTGGATTCGGCTCGTACAGCTCGGTGGGCAGCGACACGAAAGCCACCTTGCTCAGGTTGACGTTCTTGACCCGGTCCGCCAGCGCCAGCAGCGCCGGGATCTGGGCCAGGCCGTCGTCGACCGTCAGGTTCCGGGCCACGGCCTCGGCAATGGAGTACAGGCGCGGGACGTTGGTCAGCGTTCCCTCGCTGGTCAGTTTGCGCACCATCGAAGCCAGGAAGCTCTGCTGTGCCCGTACGCGGCCGCGGTCGCCGCCGTCGCCGAAGGCGTGGCGGGTCCGCAGGAAGGCCAGCGCCTGCTCGCCCTGCACCGTGCTGACCCCGGCCGGGAGGTTGAGCTTGGAGTAGGTGTCGTTGATCGGCTCGTTGACGCAGACGTCCACGCCCCCGATCACGGTGGTCAGCTCCTTGACCGCATTGAAGTCCGCCATCATGAAATGGTCGACCTGCAGCCCCGTGAGCTGGTTCACCGCCGCCACCGTGCAGCCGGGGCCGCCGTAGCTAAGCGCCATGTTCAGCTGGGCAAATTGCTGTTCCGGGTAGGTCTGTCCGGTCTCGGGGTCGGTGCAGGCGGGGACGGTGGTGAGCAGGTCCCGCGGCAGGCTCACCACGGTCACCCGCTGCCGGTCTGCCGACAGCTGCATCAGCATCATGACGTCCGAATTGCCCGAGCCCGTGGACGACGGATCGCCGCCGTATTTGCCGCCGGTGTCCTTGCGCGAATCCGTGCCCAGCAGCAGGATCTGCAGGGGGTCCTTGCTTGGGTCCACGGGCAGTACGCTGCCGTCCGTGCCCAGGTTCAGCGGAGCACTGGTGATGCTGGAGCGCAGGGCCACCAGCTTGACCACCACGACGCCGACGCCGGCAACCAGTGCCAAGGCCAGAATGGCGGCGGCCATTTTCAGCCACAGCGGCGCCCGGCGCGTGCGCAGGTGCCGGGCATTTCCCTGCCCGGCGGCAGGCGCGACGGCGGCCTGCGGTCGGCGGAACCGTCCGCTGGCTGAGGAGGAATGTGCCGGGTCATCGCCGGAACTGCCGCGACGACCCACGCCTGTTCCCACTTTCTATAACGGATATGGACATTTGCAGAATAATTCTATGCTCGGGCTCCGGCCGGCAGCAGCTCCGGCGTGTCCCGCGCCGCTGCCTGCCGGGTTCGCGGCCGACCGCTAGAAGCCGAGCCGTACCAGCTGCTTGGGGTCCCGCTGCCAGTCCTTGGCGATCTTCACGTGCAGGTCCAGGAAGATCCTGGTGCCGAGCAGGGCCTCGATACCGTGGCGCGCCCTGGTGCCCACTTCCCGCAGCCGGGCCCCGCCCTTGCCGATAATGATCGCCTTCTGGGAGGGACGCTCCACGAACAGGTTCACCCGCACGTCCAGCAGCGGATTCTCCGGGCTGCGGCCTTCGCGCGGCACGATTTCCTCCACCACCACGGCCAGGGAGTGCGGCAACTCGTCGCGCACCCCCTCCAGGGCCGCCTCGCGGACCAGTTCCGCCACCATGACGGCCTCCGGTTCGTCCGTCAGTTCGCCGTCCGGATACAGCGGCGGGGAGACCGGCATGTGCCCGATGAGCACGTCCGCCACCGTGTCCACCTGGAATCCGTCCGTTGCGGAGACCGGCACGATGTCGCGGAAACCGTCGGCGCCGAAGGCCTCGGTGCCCAGCCGGGTCACCGCCAGCAGCTGCTCGGCCAGGGCCGCCCGGTCCACCAGGTCCGTCTTGGTGACCAGGGCGACCACGGGCTTGCGGTTCAGGGCCGCCAGCTGGTTGGCAATGAAGCGGTCGCCGGGGCCGATCTTCTCGTTGGCCGGCAGGCAGAAGCCGATGGCGTCCACCTCCGCCAGCGTGTCCGCGACCAGGTCGTTGAGCCGCTGGCCCAGCAGCGTCCGGGGCCGGTGCAGCCCCGGGGTGTCGACCAGCACGAGCTGGGCGTCCGGGCGGTGCACGATGCCGCGGATGGTGTGGCGGGTGGTCTGGGGTTTCGCCGAGGTGATGGCGACCTTCTGGCCCACCAGCGCGTTGGTCAGCGTGGACTTGCCGGCGTTCGGCCGGCCGACCAGCGACACGAAGCCCGCGCGGTAGTCCTCGGGCCAGCCGCTGGCCGGCATCGCCACGGTCTTGGCCCGGCGCTTGTCATGATGGCTGTTCAATGTTGTGACTCCGATCCTTCACGTATACCCGCGTGATGCGACTCCGTGCCGCCGGCCTTGCCGTGGTCCTTCCCGCCGCCCTCGGCGGAGGGCGGGGTGCTTTCTTCCTGGGCCGCCGGTTCCAGCCAGGCAATCAGGTGGCTGATCCGGTTCCGGCGCCCCTCCATCCGCTCGGCGTACAGGTGCAGGCCCTCCAGGTCCACCTCGCTGCCGACGATGGGCACCCGGCCCAGGCGCTTGGCGAGCAGGCCGCCCACCGTGTCCACTTCCTCGTCGTCCAGGTCCAGGTCGAAGAGCTCGCCGACGTCGGCAATGCTGGCCTTGGCGCTGATCCGGTACCGGCCGCCGTCGAGCTGCTCGATTTCGGGCCGTTCCGAGTCGTATTCGTCCACGATCTCCCCGACAATCTCCTCGATCAGGTCCTCGAGGGTGACCAGCCCGGCGGTCCCGCCGTATTCGTCAATGACGATGGCCACGTGGGTGGACTCGCGCTGGAGCTCCTGGAGCAGGTCGGCCACCGGCTTGGACTCGGGCACGTAGCGGACCTCGCGGCAGACCTCGTCGACCAAGGCGGTGCGCTCGGCCCTGCCGCTGTACAGGCGCGCGGTGACGTCCTTGAGGTACAGGATCCCGCGAACCTGGTCGGCGCTGTCCACGATCACCGGAATCCTGGAGTAGCCCGAGCGCAGGAACAGGGACATCGCCTGGGCCAGGGTGGAACCGGACTGGATGGTCACCATGTCGGTGCGCGGCACCATGACCGCGCGGACGATGGTGTCGCCGAGTTCGAACACCGAGTGGATCAACTCCGCCTCGGCGTCCTCGATCATGTCGGACTCGGTGGCCCGCTCCACGAGTTCGCGGAACTCCTCCTCGGAGAAGAAGGCGGCGTCGGCGCGCGGGGCATTTGGCGCCACCAGGCTGCCGATCCGGACCAGCCATCCCGGAATCGGCCCCAGCAATGCGCACAGGACCCGCACGGCCGGGGCGGTGAACAGCACGACGCCGCTGCCGTGCGTGCGGCCAAACTGGCGGGGCGAAACGCCCACCAGGACGAATCCGACGGCGGCCATGGTCACCGTGGCCAGCAGCCCGGCGATCCAGAGGTTGCCCAGCACGTCGTAGAAGAGCAGGGCGATGGCCACGGCCGCCGCCATTTCGAACCAGACCCGCCAGAACCGCAGGGCGTGCATGTGCGCGGCCGGGGTCTGCAGCACGGCGCGGAGCGCCCGGCTGCGCCCGTCCTTGAGCAGCTGCTCGGCCTCCTGGCGCGGCAGGTAGGCGAAGGCGGCCTCGGCCGCGGTGAACAGCGCGGCGATCAGGATGCACGCCAGCGCCAGGCCCGCGAGGACGGCAACGATCAACGCGTGGTCTCCGTGGGGGCGTCCTTGCCGAGGAAGCTGCCAAGCAGCTGGCGCTGCAGGGAGAACATCTCTTCCTTTTCCTCCGGCTCGGCATGGTCGTAGCCCAGCAGGTGCAGGATGCCGTGCGTGGCCAGCAGCAGCATTTCCTCCGACACCGGATGTCCGGCCTTCCTGGCCTGCTGCACGGCCACCTGCGGGCAGATCACGATATCGCCCAGCACGCCGGGAGGCGTGGGCTTGGCGGCGGTTCCCGGACGCAGCTCGTCCATGGGGAAGGAGAGCACGTCAGTGGGGCCGGGCTCGTCCATCCATTCGACGTGCAGGCGCTCCATTGCGTCCTCATCCACCAGGATGATCGACAGCTCGGCCTCCGGATGGACATAGAGGCTGTCCAGGATGAAGCGCCCCAGCCGGCTAAGCTCCTCCTCGTCTGCCGGCAGGGCGGATTCGTTGTTGACTTCGACGCTCATGGCCGGTTTTCCTATCGTTTGCGGGAATGCTGGGGACGCTCGGGCGCCGTCCGGAGGCGGCGGCTTTCGTCCCACTTGCTGTAGGCGTCGACGATGTCGCTGACCAGGCGGTGCCTGACGACGTCGGAGGCGTCCAGCACGGAAAAGTGCACGTCCTCCACACCTTGGAGAATCTCGCTGACGATCTTCAGGCCCGAGCTGGTACCGCCGGGAAGGTCGATCTGGGTGATGTCGCCGGTGACCACCATCTTTGAGCCGAAACCCAGCCGGGTCAGGAACATCTTCATCTGCTCCGGCGTCGTGTTCTGGGCCTCGTCCAGGATGATGAACGCGTCGTTGAGCGTCCGGCCGCGCATGTAGGCCAGCGGCGCCACCTCGATGGTGCCGGCGGCCATGAGGCGGGGGATGGAATCCGGGTCCATCATGTCGTGCAGGGCGTCGTAGAGCGGACGCAGGTACGGGTCGATCTTGTCGCTGAGGGTGCCGGGCAGGAATCCCAGCCGCTCCCCCGCCTCCACGGCCGGCCGGGTCAGGATGATCCGGTTGACTTCCTTCTGCTGCAGTGCCTGCACGGCCTTGGCCATCGCCAGGTAGGTCTTGCCCGTGCCGGCCGGACCGATGCCGAAGATCACGGTGTTGACGTCGATGGCGTCCACGTACTTCTTCTGGTTAAGCGTCTTGGGCCGGATGGTGCGTCCCCGCGTGGACAGGATGTTTTGCGTCAGTACATCTGCGGGCCGGGCCACCGACTGGTCGCGAAGCATCCGCAGCAGCTGTTCGACCACCTGCGGCGTGACGCGGGTATCGGTGGCGGCCAACGTCCCGATCTCGGCGATCAGGCGCTCGATCCGCTCGACGACCGGGGCCGGGCCGCTGATCAGGAGCTCGTTGCCCCGCACGAGGAGGTCGATGTCCCGGAACTCGGATTCGATCAGCCGGAGCACCTCATCATGCGTGCCGAGCGTCCTGACCATGTGCTCCGGGGACTCGAAATGGACGGAACGGCTGCTGGATCCGAGCGGATCGACATCCAATCGTGTTTCCGACATAGCACAGGCCGAAGGCCCTTCGCTCCTTAGATTGTCCTTGCAGTACACTTCCATGCTACGTCACCGGCGCACCCCAGCTTGGCCCCGGCCGGGTCGGGATGGCGGGCTGAATCGATAAACCGGATGTATGTCTCGATCCTGTTTCAATCGTGCATCGGTCCGGTTGAGAGGCGGCGAAACGCGGGGTGCGGCGGTCGGGGCTGTGCCAAGCTGGTGTCGCGGCCGCCGCGAGGCGCCCGTGCAGGCACCACCGGCACCGGCCCATCCTTCCTTCCCCGGACATCCGGGCCCGGCCCTGAAGAGGAAAATGAGCATCACTGACCCGTCTCCCGGACGCCCCACACGTCCCGGATCCGGACGCCCGAGGCAGCCGCGCGCGTTCACCGCGTGGCTTGCCTTGCTGACGGCCGGGTCCGTCGCGCTGATCGGTTGCTCGCCCCTGCACGAGCAGGGAGCAGCGGGCCCGACGTCCATGCCGCCCGGCAGCAGCACCCAGATCCCGGCGGAACACGATCCGCTGGTTTCCAGCGGCCCGCTGGAAACGGTGCGGAGCTCCTCCCTGTCCCCGATCTATTTCCTCGGCGCCAACGGCAAGAACGTCTTCCTCTACCGCGAATTCCGGCAGGCCGAGGACCTGGGGGACCCCATTACCACCGCGGTGAGCGCGATGACCCGGCTCAAGCCGCGCGATCCCGACTATTTCAATCCGTGGAATCCTGCCGGCAAGGTGGGGGCGTCGATCACTAACGGCTCAATCATCACACTGGATATTTCCTCAGATGCCTTCAAGGCCGACGTGGACCAGGGCATCGCCGAACGCGCCGTCCAGCAGTTGGTCTACACGGCCACCGCGGCAGCCGCCAACGCAGGCCTGACCAGCGCGCAGAACCCGCTGAGAGTCGTGGTCCTGGTCGACGGGCATACCGGGTACCAGGCCTTCGGGCACGTGCAGCTCGGCGCGCCGATGTCCCGGAACTATGCGCTGGTGGCTCCCGTCTGGGTCGTCGACCCGCAGGAAGGGGCGACCTCCGAGGGCCAGGTGCGGGTGCTGGGGCGCGGCGTGGCCTTCGAGTCGCAGCTGTCCTGGCAGATCTACCGGCTCAAGGGCCCGAAGGACTCCGGCGATGGCGAATTGGTCAGGAGCGGAACCGTCTCGGTCAGCGCCCCGATGGGGCAGACGGGTGAATTCGAGTTCACCCAGCCGCTGGACCCCGGCTCCTACCGGCTGTACGTGTACCACGAGGACATGAGCGGCCGGACCCGGGACCGGCAGAACGCGGACAGCAAGGTCTTCACCATCCGCTGACCGGGCCGCCGGCTGGCCGGATCCTGCCCTTCCAGCCCGTCAAGCGGCCGTTAGGTGGCCGGCGGCCGGTCCCAGCGGCCCAACTGGACGCTGAGCAGGGCGACGGCGGCCGGCCCGGCCGTGGACGAACGCAACACGTGCGGCCCCAGCCTCACCGCCCGGGCGCCGGCCTGCAGCATCGCGTCGACTTCGCGGCTGCTCATGCCGCCCTCCGGTCCGACGATCATGACGACTGCGGCGTCCGCGTCCTGCCGGGACCCGGCTGCCAGGTCCGCGGCGGCAGCGGCGAGGGGCTGTTCGGCCTCCTCGTGCAGGATCAGTGCCAGGGCGCTGCGGCCGATCAGCGCACACAGGCCCTTCAAGTCCACCGGGGTGCCCACCTCCGGGATCCGTGCCCGGCGGGCCTGCTTGGCTGCGGACCGCACGGTGGACTCCCATTTGGCCAGGCCCTTGGCCTGCTTCTCGGCCCGCCAGCGCACGATGCTGCGTTCGGCCTGCCAGGGCACCACCTGGTCCACGCCAAGCTCGGTGGCCGCTTCCACGGCCAGCTCGTCCCGGTCCCCCTTGGCCAGGGCCTGGACCAGCACCAGCCGGTAGGGCGGCGCCGGCTCGTCGACCACGGACTCAACGTCCAGGACCAGTTCCGTGTTGGCCGCCGAGCGTACGCTGCCGGACACGCGCCGGCCGGCGCCGTCGGCAATGTCCGCCCGCTCCCCCGCAGCCAGGCGCCGGACGGTGACGGCGTGCCGCGCCTCGGCGCCGGCGAGCCGGAAGACCGAACCGGGCAGGACGTCGTCGAGCTGGCCCGGTTCCGCGAAAAAGACAGGGTTGGTCAACGACGGGCCGCTGTCAGAGGTTGCCGAGCTTGTCCCGCAGCCGGGCGAAGACGCCGGTGCCGCTGGGGGCCAGCTTGCCCTCGGCCAGATGCTCGCCGCGCAGGTGGGCCAGCCGGCGCAGCAGCTCCTCCTGCTCGGCGTCGAGCTTCGTCGGGGTCTCGACGTGGATGTGGACCTTCAGGTCGCCGCGGCCGAAGCCGCGCAGGTGGGTGACCCCAAGGCCGCGCAGGGTGATCACTTCGCCGGACTGGGTGCCGGCCTTCAGGTTCAGCTCCTGGTCGCCGTCGAACGTCTCCAGGTTCAGCGTCGTCCCCAGCGCCGCCGCCGTCATCGGCACGGCCAGCGTGACGTTGAGGTCGTCGCCTTCGCGGATGTAGTTCTTGTCCGGGGCCACACGGATCTCCACGTACAGGTCGCCCTGCGGACCGCCGGCCGGACCGGCCTCGCCCTGTCCGGCGAGCTGGATGCGGGTTCCGGTTGCCACGCCGGCGGGAATCTTGAGGGTCAGCGAGCGGCGGCTGCGGATCCGGCCCTCGCCGTTACATTCGTTGCACGGGTCCGGAATGATGGTGCCGAAGCCTTGGCAGCTGCCGCACGGGGCCGTCGTCATGACCTGGCCGAGGATGGAGCGCACGGCGCGCTGGACCTGGCCGGAACCGCCGCAGATGTCGCAGGTGCGCGGGTAGGTGCCCTCGCGGCAGCAACTGCCGTTGCAGGTGGGGCAGACGACGGCGGTGTCCACCTCGATCTTCTTGTTAACGCCGAAGACGGCGTCCTTCAGGTCGATCCGGACATTGATCAGGGCATCCTGGCCGCGACGCGTGCGGCTGGCCGGCCCGGCCGAGCCGGTGCCGCCGAAGAAGGTCTCGAAGATGTCCTGGAATGCGAATCCCTGTCCCGAGAAACCGCCGCCGAAGCCGTTGTCCGTGCCGTTCTCGTTGCCCGTGGTGTCATAGATCCGGCGCTTCTGCGGATCCGAAAGCACCTCGTAGGCGTGGCTGACCTGCTTGAACTTTTCCGCGCCATCCGGGCCAGGGTTGACATCCGGATGCAGCTTGCGGGCCAGCTTGCGGTAGGCCTTCTTGATTTCCTCGGTGCTTGCGTCGCGGCTGACTCCGAGTACGTCGTAATGGTTGGTCACCTTTGAATACTTCTCTTCCTGCGAATCGTGTTCCGGCGGCCCGGCCGCCCTGTCGGTGCTTGCCCTGCTGCTTTTCCGCGGCCGGGTTAGCCGGCCAGGATCCTCGACAAATAGCGGGCCACGGCCCGCACGGCGGCCATGGTGGTCGGATAGTCCATGCGCGTGGGCCCGAGCACACCCACCTTGGCAGAGGAATCAGGCCCGTAGCCGGTGGCCACGACCGAAGTCCCGGACAACGAATTGTACGGGTTCTCGCTGCCGATCCGCACGGAAATGCCGCGGGCGTCCTGCTGCATCTCGGAAAGCAGCCGCAGCATCACCACCTGCTCCTCCAAGGCTTCCAGGATTGGCGAAATGCTCAGCGGGAAGTCCCCGGTGGAGCGGGCCAGGTTGGCCGTTCCGGCCATCAGGATGCGTTCGTCGCGGGTGGGGGCGGACAAATGGACGAGTTCGGTGCACAAGGCCTGGAGGACATCGGCGTGCTCCGCGGAGACCCCGGGTACGCCGGCGGCGAGTTTGGCGCCCACCTCGGACAGCGGCGTGCCTGCCAGGGTGCCCAGCAGCGCTGCGCGCAGATCGGCCAGATCCGCCTCGGCAATATCCTCGGGCAGCCTGATCACCCGCTGCTCCACCGTGCCGTTGTCGGCGATCAGCACCACGAGCACCTGGCGCGGGGCCAGAAGGACAAACTCGATGTGCCGCACCCTGGCCCGGCCCAGGTGCGGGTACTGGATCACCGCCACCTGGTTGGTCAGCTGGGACAGCAGGCGCACGGTGCGGTCCATCACGTCGTCGAGGTCATCGGCGCCGTCCAGCAGCGTCTGGATGGCGCGCCGCTCCGCGGCGGAGAGCGGCTTGACATCCGAGATCCGGTCCACGAACAGGCGGTAGCCCTTGTCCGTGGGGATGCGGCCGGAACTGGTGTGAGGGGCGACGATCAGCCCCTCCTCCTCCAGTGCGGCCATGTCGTTGCGGATGGTGGCGGATGAGACGCCCAGGTGGTGGCGTTCGACCAGGGCCTTGGACCCGACGGGCTCGCGCGAATGGACATAGTCTTCGACTATGGCGCGCAGCACCTCCAGGCGGCGGACCTCGCTCACCGGAACCTCCTGTCCAATCTGCCAACCCGTACCCCGCCCGCATCTGGAGGGCGGGGGACGGTTAGCACTCACCGTGCCTAAGTGCTAAGTCTAGTACGTCCGGACGCAACATGGGATTGCGCCCAGCCGGCTCCCCGTTCGCGGCCCGCGCGCCCGCGGCGGGGCGGCCGGTGCCTGGGCTAGCATGGTGACGCCGATGGCAACTGCCTGCCCCGGCAGCCGCATCAGCCTCAGCACTACCAAGCCGAAGGACGGACAGCCATGACCAGCTACGGTTGGGGACCCCAGGACATCACCACGCGGGCCCCCCGGCGCGAGCCGCGCCAAGTGGCGGCGGATCCGGGGCTGGTGCTGGAGGACGTCCAGAGCGGCTGGGTCGGGGCGGTAGTCCGAGTGGAAAAATCCGGCGGCGTGCACCTGGTGGCGCTCGAGGACCGGCGCGGCAAGACCCGCTCCTTTCCGCTCGGCTTCGGCTTCCTGCTCGACGGAGAACCGGTCAAGGTGGTGCCGGCCGTCGCCGCCGCGCCGAAGACCGCCCTGCGTACGGCGTCCGGTTCGGTCAAGGTCCAGGGACTGCGCGCCCAGGTGGCCAAAGCCAGCCGGATCTGGGTGGAGGGAAAGCACGACGCCGAGCTGGTGGAGAAGGTCTGGGGCGACGACCTGCGCGTGGAGGGCATCGTCGTCGAACCGCTGCACGGAGTGGACGACCTCGCCGCGGCAGTGGCGGATTTCGCCCCGGGGCCCGGACGCAAGCTCGGCATCCTGGTGGACCACCTGGTCCAGGATTCCAAGGAGTGGCGGATTGCGCAGGCGGCGATGGCTGTGCCGGCAGCGCGCGGCAACGTGCTCATCGTGGGGCATCCCTATGTCGATGTCTGGCAGGCGATCAAGCCCTCGGTGATCGGGCTGGCCGCCTGGCCGGTGGTGCCCCGCGGCACCGACTGGAAGACCGGGATCCTGGCCGGACTGGGCTGGCCGAACCGGACCCAGGCGGACATCGCCGAAGGCTGGCGCCGGCTGCTGGGCAGCGTGCGCAGCTACGCGGACCTGGAGCCCTCGCTGCTGGGGCGGGTGGAGGAAGTCATCGACTTCCTCACGGCCTGAGTCTTCCCCACGGCCTGAGCCCGCCGGTTGCCGCTACCCTTGTCATAGCAACACCCGTACCCCCCGCTACCGAGCTACTGAGGTAGGTCCTGTGCCAGAGAACACCGCGCGCAACGAGAACCGCAGCCAGAACAGCGAACGCTCCCTGCGGAAGCCGGCCCCCCGGCCGCAGTACCAGAGCGCCTCCTCGACGGCCCTGCCGCTGACCCCGTCCGAGGACCGGCGGTGGGCCACCCTGGCGCATTTCGGCGGGATCCTGGGCTGCATCCCCGCGCTGGTGATTTACCTGATCTTCAAGGACCGCGGCCCGTTCACCGCCCAGGAATCCAAGGAAGCGCTGAACTTCACCCTCCCGCTGACGGTGGTTGCGGTGATTCTGAACCTGCTGATCAACATTCCGGCCGTCAATGCCCTGTTCGCGGTGCTGGCCGCGGCCATCTGGGTCTTCCTGACCGTCTATTCGGTGATCGCCGGGATCGAGGTCAACCGCGGGCGCCCCTACCGCTACCCGCTGAACCTGCGCCTGATCGACTGACCGGCAACTCCCGCACGCCGGCAATTCCCCGGCCGGTCTTGCGCCCGAATGCTAAGCATGCTTTGCTTACACCGTAAGCCATTTTGCCGATGCAACCCGTGACGGACCGGCCCCGGCCCTGCGCGGAAGGCCAGGAGGAAGTGGATGACGGCAGGCTTCAGGCCCGGCCGTTCCGCCGCCAGGCCGGAATAACCCCACAAAACTGCCCCGATGCGGGCCTGCCGCACCTCTGCTCCGGCACGAGTGCCACGAAAAGCAGCGCAACGGCAGCAGAAAGATCTCAGCCATCACCACAACCGGCGGTCAACCCCACCACCGGACCGCACCGGACACGGACAGCCTGTGCCCGGAGGAAACAAAGGAGATGAAATGATCGCCAGGGATAACCTCGACCGTCTCGCCGGCGGACACGCGAATGTGATCGACTCCGAGGGACACAAGATCGGCTCGCTCGGGGAACTCTACCTCGACGACCGGACCAACGAACCGAACTGGGCCACGGTCAGGACCGGCCTGTTCGGCATGTCCGAAACCTTCGTGCCGCTGGACGCGGCCACCCTCGA
>NZ_JBHTML010000058.1:0-21324 GCF_042679445.1 Arthrobacter sp. GCM10027362 | reverse complement strand
AAGGGGCGCGAACTGCCCGAGGAACTGGCCCACATTGCCGACGGCATCGAGGACTCCGGCACCACCCGGCAGGAAGCAGCCAGCCTGCTCCCCCGCTGACCGGACACGGACCGAAAGCAGGGCACCTGCCGGGCTCGGAGCACGGGCAGGCTCGGGATAGAATTGAGCCATTATGGCCAATAGCACCGATTCCCCTGCCAACTCCTCTGCAAACAGCCGGCGGGGGCTCTTTTCCCGCAAGCCCGCAGCGGACAAGCCCGCGAAGGCGAACAAGCAGCCCGGGCGCCTGAAGCAGATTGCCCAGGTCTTCCAGATGACCCGGCGCAACGACCCGAACGTCGTCTGGCTGATGCTGCTGGCCTTCCTGGCCGTGGTAGTTGTCTGCCTGGTCATCGGCCTGCTGATCCAGAACTGGGTTACCTTGCTGATCATCTCCATTCCGCTGGGTCTGCTCGCCGCGACGTTCATCCTGTCCCGGCGCGCCGAGCGCGCGGCCTTCGCCCAGATCGAGGGCCAGCCCGGGGCCGCCGGTGCCGCCCTGAGCGTGCTGCGCCGCGGCTGGATCCTGCAGGAGCAGCCGGTGGCGGTCAACCCGCGCACCCAGGATGCCGTCTTCCGCGCCGTCGGCCGGCCCGGGATCGTCCTGGTCACCGAGGGCCCGTCCCATCGGGTCAAGCAGCTGGTGGACGCCGAACGCCGCAAACTGAACCGCATCCTGCCCAATGTCAAGGTCCACGTGATCGAGACCGGCCGCGGCGAAGGCCAGGTGGAGCTGAGCAAGGTCGCCAGGACCGTGCAGAAGCTGAAGAACGAACTGACCAAGCAGGAAGTCGCTGCCGTGGACAAGCGCCTGCAGGCCCTGGGCAGCAGCAGGCTCCCAATTCCCAAGGGCGTGGATCCGTTCAAGGTCCGTCCGGACCGCCGGGCCATGCGCGGCCGCTGACGCCTCCGGGGACGCGCAGTAAGATACAGGGGCACAGCACAGATACAGGGAGGGCCCGCCGTACGGCGGGCCCTCCCTGTATCTGTTTGCAGCACCTTCTGCCGCTGCCGGCCGGAGCCGGTCCGCCGCCTCAGGTCCGCACGAGCACGGTGCCGATGGCCCGGTCATGCAGTCCACGCTGGTCCGCGTCAAAGATGAGGGCCGGAATGACCAGGCAGAGCAGCAGTGTCCGGACGACGGCGGCCAGCGGCCCGGGAGCACCGCCGTTGAGCCGGCGCAGGTGCAGACCCAGCAGGCGGTGCCCGAAGCTGTAGCCCAGAGTGCCCACGAGCAGGATCTGCTCGGCCGCAAAGACCGCCATGATCAGGAATTCGTTGCCTTCATTGCCACCGAATAGGAACCAGGCGATCAGGTAGCTCATGCCCCAGTCGATGCACAGCGCGGCGAGGCGCCGGCCGGGGCGGGCAATGGAACCCGAGCCGCCCTCCGGCAATCCCAGCCGGCGGCCGGGCCACTGTCCCGGTTGCGACGGCGGCCCTTGGAGCCAGGATGCTAAGTCTTTTCTGTCTACCACCTTCCAAGCCTACCGACGCAAAGCATCAAGCCACGACTCCCAGGCGGGGGTGACGTGGCTGGTAAGGCCTGTGCCCCCGGCCACGCGGCTAGGCGTGGCCGGCACATCTGATCTAGGTTTAAGTAACACGCCGGAAACAATTGCGACACTAACGGGAAATTCCCCCGATCTACTCTGTAAACCATTGCCGGGGCCGTGTCCCCGGCAAGTAGCCCATGAATGCGTAAGGAGCATGACCCGATGTTCAACAGTGCGGACGAGGTCCTCAAGTACATCGATAACGAAGACGTGAAGTTTATCGAGATCCGGTTCACCGACCTCCCGGGCGTGCAGCAGCACTTCAATGTGCCGGCCAAGACTGTGGACGCTGACTTCTTCGTGCACGGCCAGCTCTTTGACGGCTCATCCATCCGCGGCTTCCAGGGCATCGCCGAGTCCGACATGCAGCTCATCCCGGATGTCAGCACCGCATTCATCGATCCCTTCCGCGTGGAGAAGACCCTGGCGCTGAACTTCTCGATCGTCAACCCGCGCACGGGGGATCCCTACCACCGCGACCCGCGCGGTGTGGCCGAGCGGGCCGAGGCGTACCTCGCCTCCACCGGCATCGCGGATACCGCGTTCTTCGCCCCCGAGGCCGAATTCTTCATCTTCGACGACGTGCGCTACGAGTCCAGCCCGCAGGGGTCGTTCTATGCGGTGGACTCCATCGAGGCACACTGGAACTCCGGCCGCAAGGACGAAGGCGGCAACCAGGGCTACAAGACCCCCGTCAAGGGCGGCTACTTCCCCGTGTCTCCGACCGACAAGCAGGCGGACCTGCGCGACGCCATCTGCGTGGAACTGGACGCCGCGGGCCTCGAAGTCGAGCGCTCCCACCATGAGGTCGGCGCCGCCGGCCAGGCCGAGATCAACTACAAGTTCTCCACCCTGGTGCACGCGGCCGATGACCTGCTGAAGTTCAAGTACATCGTCAAGAACGTGGCCGATGCCTGGGGCAAGTCCGCCACCTTCATGCCCAAGCCGGTCTTCGGTGACAACGGCTCCGGCATGCACTGCCACCAGTCCCTGTGGCTGGAGGGCCAGCCGCTGTTCTACGACGAGAAGGGCTACGCCGGGCTGTCCGACACCGCCCGCTGGTACATCGGCGGCCTGCTCAAGCACGCTTCCGCCGTGCTGGCCTTCACCAACCCGACGGTTAACTCCTACCGCCGCCTGGTCAAGGGCTTCGAGGCCCCGGTGAACATGGTCTACTCGCAGGGCAACCGCTCCGCCGGCATCCGCATCCCGATCACCGGTTCCAACCCGAAGGCCAAGCGCATCGAGTTCCGCGCCCCGGATGCTTCCTCCAACCCGTACCTGGCCTTCTCCGCGCAGCTGATGGCGGGCCTGGACGGCATCCGGAACCGCATCGAGCCGGCGGACCCGATCGACAAGGACCTCTACGAGCTGCCCGCCGAGGAAGCCAAGGACATCCAGAAGGCTCCGGGCTCCCTGGAGGAAGCCCTGGCTGCGCTGGAGGCGGACAACGAGTTCCTGCAGGCCGGCGGCGTCTTCACCCAGGACCTGATCGACACCTGGATCGCCTACAAGCGCGAGAATGAAATCGCCCCGCTGTCGCTGCGCCCGAACCCCTACGAGTTCGAGCTCTACTACGGCATCTAAATAAACCTTCAGGGCAGCGGCAACGCTCCGCATTGGGCCGCACGGGCGCGCAGAACCACTGGAACTGCGCGCCCGTGCGGCCCATCCTTGTCCGGACGCGATCGGCAACGATGCGAAATGGTGCCGCTCCGGTGCGACACTGCACGCATGCGCTCACCGCGGCCGTGCGCAGCCTGTCCCGCTCAGGTCTCGGTCACCGCGGTAAGCAGGAAGACCGAGTCCTCGGCCGCCTCGACCGAGTGCCGCTCCCGGGGGACCAGGGCCAGCTGGTTTTCATTGACCGGGGACCGGCCCGACGCGGATACCACGGTAATGGACCCCTCAAGCACATAGATGGTGCCGGCCAGCGGCGCATTGTGCTCTCCGAGCATGGTGCCTGCCTTCAGCGCAATGATGGTCTGCCTCAGCGGACCGTCCTGTGCCACCATGACGGCGCTGCGGCCGTGCGGCGAGTCCACCGCCACGCCCAGATGTTCCCGGGCCACCAGGTCAATGTCGGTCATGGCGCCTCCCCTTCCTGCACAGGCCCAGGCAGCGTGTACGGCTCCCTGGACCGGGTTGCTCCCGAGCCTACCCACAAAACCCCGGACGGGGAACGGACCGGGGCGGACCGGCGCAGGTGCCGGGTCAGCCGTGCTGGCCGTAGAAGTGCCGGTCGAAGATTCCCCGGGCGTGCCGGGTCAGCCGCAGGTAGTCCTCCTCCAGCGCGGCGGCCCCGCCGGGCGGATAGCCGCACCAGCGCGCCACGGCTTCGAGATCCCGGCGCGAGGAGGGCAGCACGTCCGAACTCTTGCCGCTGGAGACCACGTTGCCGGAGCGGATCCTGGTCGCCAGGCACCAGCTCTCGCGCAGCGTCTGGACATCGTTCGCCGGCAGCAGCCCGGCCGACTCGATGGCGACCAGGGCCTCGAGGGTGTTGGTGGTGCGCAGCGCGGGCAGGCGCGCCGCATGCTGCAGCTGCAGCAGCTGGACCAGCCATTCGACGTCGCTGAGCGCGCCCCGTCCGAGCTTCAGGTGCCGGGCCGGATCTGCGCCGCGCGGCAGCCGCTCGGATTCCACCCTGGCCTTGATCCGCCGGATCTCGCGCACGTCGTCGGCGCTGGTCTGCTCCGGGTAGCGGATCGGATCAATCAGCGCCAGGAAGTCCTCGGCCAGCGCGTCGTCGCCGGCAATCGGCCGGGCGCGCAGCAGGGCCTGTGCTTCCCAGATCAGCGACCAGCGTTGGTAGTACTCCCGGTAGGAGTCCAGCGTGCGCACCATCGGCCCGTCCTTGCCCTCGGGACGCAGCGCCGCATCGATCACCAGCGGGCGCTCGGCCAGCACCGGCGGCCTGCAGGGCTGCTGGAGCAGCGCCGAGAGCTGGCCAACGATGCGCAGCGCCTGCTGCTGGGCCGCGTCCGGATCGGCGCCGGGCAGCGGCCGGTGGACATACATTACGTCGGCGTCGGATCCGTAGCCGATTTCGCGCCCGCCCTGCCGGCCCATGGCCACCACCAGCATGCGGGTGAGCCGGCCGTCGGCGCCGGCGACCTCGGCCTCGGCCGCCTGCAGGGCGCCCTGGATAGCCGCCCGGTCCGCATCCGAGAGTGCGATGCCCACCCGGGTCTGGTCCAGCAGCCCGGCAGAGTCGGCGATCGCGATGCGCAGCATCTCCCGGCGCCGGATCAGCCGGATCAGCCGCACGGCTTCCCTGGGCGCAGGGTGGCGGGACATCTTGTGGCCGATTTCCTGCCACAGCGTGTCGAAGTCCAGCGGCGCCAGGTCCTTGTCGGTGCCCAGCCAGGCGGCCGATTCGGGCGAGACCTCAAGCAGGTCGGTGATGAACCGGCTGCTGGAAAGGATATGGCACAGCCGCTCGCCGGCCGAACTGGAGTCCCGCAGCATGCCCAGGTACCAGTGCGAATCCCCGAGCGCCTCGCTGAGCCGGCGGAAGCCGAGCAGCCCCGCGTCCGGGTCGACGCCGTCGGCAATCCACTCCAGCAGCACCGGCAGCAACTGGCGCTGCAGCTGGGCCCGGCGGCTGATGCCGGCGGTCAGCGCCTCGATATGGCGCATGGCCCCGCGCGGGTCCAGATAGCCCAGCGCCGCGAGCCGGGCCTGGGCGGCCTCGGGGGTCAGGCGCACCTCGTCCGCGCTCAGGCTGGCGGTGGTGGCCAGCAGCGGGCGGTAGAAGATGTTCTCGTGCAGCGCGCGTACCCGCCGCTTGGTCTGCTGCCAAGTCTCCAGCAGGGCCTCCGGGGCGGGCCGCTGCGTGCTCAGCGAACCCAGCGACGCCTTGGCCAGGGCCCGCAGGGCCTCCGGTGTCTCGGGCATCAGGTGCGTGCGGCGGAGCCGGACCAGCTGGATCCGGTGTTCGAGCACACGCAGGTACCGGTAGGCCGCGTCCAGTTCGCGGGCGTCCGCCCGGCCAATGTACCCGGCAGCGCTGAGCGCGGCGATGGCCGACGTCGTGTCCCTGACCCGCAGCGATTCGTCCACCTTCGCGTGCACCAGCTGGAGCAGCTGGACGGTGAATTCCACGTCCCGCAGCCCGCCGCGGCCCAGCTTGATCTGCCGGCCGCGCTCGTTGAGCGGGATGTTCTCCGTTACCCGCCCGCGCATGGCCTGGACTGATTCGACGAAGCCTTCGCGCTCCGAGGAGGACCAGATCAGCGGCGCCACGGCCTCCTCGTAGCGCCGGCCGAGCCCGGGGTCGCCGGCGACCGCCCGCGCCTTGAGCAGCGCCTGGAATTCCCAGCTGTGCGCCCAGCGCCGATAGTAGGTCAGGTGCGAGTCCAGGGTGCGCACCAGCGGGCCGTCCCTGCCCTCCGGGCGCAGGTTCGCGTCCACTTCCCAGAGGGCGGGCTCGGGCCCCGGCGAGGAAATGGCCCGGGTCATGCCGGCGGCCAGGGCCGTGCCGACCACTGCGGTATGGGCCTCGTCCATGTCATCGGCCTCGACCACATAGACGACATCGACGTCGGAAATGTAGTTCAGCTCCGCCGCGCCGCACTTGCCCATGCCGATCACCGCCAGCCGAACCTGGGCGAGCTTCCCGGCCGGATAGCGTCCGGCCAGCTCGGCCCGGGAGACCGCCAGGCCGGCCTCCAGCGCCGCGGCGGCCAGGTCCGCCAGTTCCCGGCCGGCCGTGGGCATGAAATCCTCCGGCGAGGCCGCTCCCAGGTCCCGGATGGCCAGTTCGGTCAGATGCCGGCGGTAGGTCGAGCGCAGCGCCGTGTAGGCCGCAGCCCCGGTCAGTCCGGCCACCGGGTTTTCGGCCTGCGGGTCGGCCCCGACGGCGGTGAGCAGGCTGCGCCGCAGCTGGTCCGCCGGCGCCCCGGCCGGTTCCGGGCTGACCCGGACATCGAGCACGTCCAGGTGTTCCGGCCGGCGCAGCAGGAAGTCGGCCAGGGCCTCGGAGGCACCGAGCAGGCGGAAGAGCGCCTCGCTGCGGCGCTCCCCGCCGTTGACCAGGTCGGCCAGCTGCGGGGACCTGCCCAGCAGGCGGACCAGCGACATCAGCGCCAGGTCCGGATCCGCGGACAGGCCAAAACCATCCAGCAACAGCTGCGGATCGATGCCTTCCAGCTCCCGGGCGGCCAGGAAACGGTTGGCCTTCTCCAGGTCGTTGAAGCCGGTGACGATCAGCTGGCGGTTCAGGCTCATGGCGTCGGCTACAGGATCCCGATGTTCCGCTTCAGCTCATGCGGGGTCACCTGCAGGCGGTACTCGTTCCATTCGGCACGCTTATTGCGCAGGAAGATTTCGAAGACCTGCTCGCCGAGGACGTCGGCCACGAAGTCGGACTCCTCCATCTTCTGGATCGCATCGTGCAGGCTGGACGGCAGCGGGTCCAGGCCCAGCGCCCGGCGCTCGGCCCCGCTGAGGCTCCAGACGTCGTCTTCCGCCCCGGCCGGCAGGTCGTATCCTTCCTCGATGCCCTTCAGGCCGGCGCCCAGCAGCACCGCGTAGGCCAGGTACGGGTTGGCCGCGGAGTCGATGCCGCGGTACTCGATCCGGGAGGACTGCCCCTTGCCCGGCTTGTACAGCGGCACCCGGACCAGCGCCGAGCGGTTATTGTGGCCCCAGGAGACGAAGCTCGGTGCCTCGCCGCCGCCCCACAGCCGCTTGTAGGAGTTGACGAACTGGTTGGTGACGGCGGTGAATTCCGGTGCGTGGTGCAGGATGCCGGCGATGAACTGGCGGGCCGTCTTGGACAGCTGGAATTCGGCGCCGGCCTCGAAGAAGGCGTTGGCGTCCCCTTCGAAGAGCGAGAAGTGCGTGTGCATGCCCGAGCCCGGGTGTTCGGAGAACGGCTTGGGCATGAAGGTGGCGTAGATGCCCTGCATCAGGGCCACCTCCTTGACCACGGTACGGAAGGTCATGATGTTGTCCGCCGTCTGCAGGGCGTCGGCGTAGCGCAGGTCGATCTCGTTCTGGCCCGGGCCCGCCTCGTGGTGGCTGAACTCCACCGAAATCCCGACCGACTCGAGCATGGTCACCGCCATGCGGCGGAAGTCCTGGGCGACGCCGCCGGGGACGTGGTCGAAGTAGCCGGCGCCGTCCACCGGCACCGGCACCCCGTCGGGGCCGAGCTGGCTGGATTCGAGCAGGTAGAACTCGATTTCCGGATGGGTGTAGCAGGTGAAGCCCATCCCGGTGGCCTTGGCGAGCGTGCGCTTGAGGACATTGCGCGGATCCGCGGCCGCAGGCTCGCCGTCCGGTGTCAGCACGTCGCAGAACATCCGCGAGGTCTGTTCCCTTTCCCCGCGCCACGGCAGGATCTGGAAGGTGGAAGGATCCGGCTGGACCAGCATGTCGGACTCGAACACGCGCGCCAAGCCCTCGATCGACGACCCGTCGAAGCCCAGCCCCTCCTCGAATGCGCCTTCGACTTCGGCCGGGGCCAGTGCGACGGACTTCAGCGAGCCGAGCACGTCGGTAAACCACAGCCGGACGAAATGCACGTCACGCTCTTCAATGGTGCGGAGCACGAACTCCTGCTGACGGTCCATGTGCCACCTTTCGGATCCGGCCACGGCCGCCGGCGCCATTGGCGTGTCCATGGTCTGGGCGGTGCCAGCTGGCGCAGTCGGTGGCCTGGGAACAGTTGTGTTGTATCCAGCCTAGTCGCCGCGGCCGGTATGTGCTCGCAGCTGCGCGCCGCCACCATTATGTCGGCCCGGCCCGGTCGGGTGGAGGAAGCCGCCGCGGCGGGATTAGGCTCTAAGCATGCCAAATTCTTCCATTTCCGGGGCGCCGGCTCCCCTGTCCGCGTCCCGGATCCGCACCCACCATCTGCAGCAGGTCAAGGACAACGGCGGGCGCTTTGCCATGCTCACCGCTTATGAGCAGTACACCGCGCAGATCTTCGACGAGGCAGGCATCGAGGTACTGCTGGTAGGCGACTCCGCCTCCAACAATGTCTTCGGCAATGAAACCTCGCTGCCGGTGACGCTGGACGAACTGATCCCGCTGTGCCGGGCCGTCACGCGCGGCGCCCGGCGCGCGCTCGTCGTCGCCGACCTGCCGTTCGGAAGCTACGAGGTCTCCCCCGCCCAGGCCATTGAATCCTCGGTGCGGCTGATGAAGGAGGCCGGCGCCCACGCGGTCAAGATGGAAGGCGGCGCCTTCTATGCCGACTATGTCCGGGCCATGGTGCAGGCAGGCATTCCGGTGATGGCGCACATCGGCTTCACCCCGCAGAGCGAACACGCCCTGGGCGGCTACCGGGTGCAGGGCCGCGGCGACGACGCCGTACGGCTGGTCGAGGATGCGGTGGCGCTGCAGAACGCGGGCGCCTTCGCCGTGCTGATGGAACTGGTGCCGGCCGCAACGGCGGCAGCGGTGGAACGGGCGGTCACCGTCCCCACCATCGGCATCGGCGCCGGGAATGCGACCACCGGCCAGGTGCTGGTCTGGCAGGACATGGCCGGACTGCGCGGGGGCAAGATGGCCAGGTTCGTCAAACAGTACGCGGACCTGCGCACGGTGCTGGCCGGAGCTGCGGCAGCCTATGCGGAGGAGGTCCGCTCGGGAGCCTTCCCGGGCCCCGAACACTCGTTCTAGGAGCTGAAGGGCGGGAACGCCCAGGAGAAGCGGCAGGGGTCCCCGGCCGAGCCTGCAAGACCGGGGCAGCCGCTGAGCGTTAGTCTTCCTCCTCGGCGTCCCAGGCCTCGTTGCGCTCCCGGACCTTCTCCAGCGCGTGCTCCGCCTCTTCGCGGGTCTCGTACGGACCGATCAGCTGGGTCCAGTCCGACTGCGGGCCCTCCTCGACCTGGTGGGTCACGACGTTGAACCAGTAATTGGCCATGTGGCGCTCCTCTTGCGTTCTGAAGTCCGTCTTGCGAAGTCCGGTCATCGGCCCGCAGCCCCAAGCGGCGGCGGCAAAGCACCGATAAGATCGATGGTATGCCCCACATCGCAGCAACAGCACCCCTGGGCACGCTGGTCCAGGGCACCGTCTCCCCCGTCCTTGACGTTCCGGCCTCGATCCCGCGGCCCGAGTACGCCTGGAAGCCAGCGCCGGCCAAGTTCACCGGCTCCGAGGTCAAGGATGCCGAAACCATCGGGAAGATCCGCATTGCCGGCCGGATTGCCGCGCAGGCCATCGTGGAGGTCGGCAGGCACATCCGCCCCGGCGTGACCACCGACGAACTGGACCGGGTCGCCCACGATTTCCTCATCTCGCACCACGCCTATCCCTCCACCCTCGGCTACCGCGGCTTCCCCAAATCCGTCTGCACCTCGGTCAACGAGGTCATCTGCCACGGCATCCCGGACAGCACGGTGCTCCGGGACGGGGACATCATCAACCTGGACATCACCGCCTATGTGGACGGCGTGCACGGCGACACCAACTACACCTTCCTGGTCGGCGACGTGGACGAGGAGTCCCGGCTGCTGGTGGAACGGACCCGGGAGTCCTTGAACCGGGCCATCAAGGCGGTGGCCCCCGGGCGCGAGATCAACGTCATCGGCCGCGCCATCGAGTCCTATGCCAAGCGCTTCGGCTACGGGGTGGTCCGCGACTTCACCGGCCACGGCGTGGGCGAGGCCTTCCACACCGGCCTGATCATCCCGCACTACGACGCCGCTCCGGCCTACAGCCGGGTGATGGAGCCGGGCATGGTGTTCACCATCGAGCCGATGCTCACCCTGGGCACCATCGAGTGGGAGATGTGGGATGACGACTGGACGGTGGTCACCAAGGACCGCAAGCGGACAGCCCAGTTCGAACACACCCTGGTGGTCACCGAATCCGGAGCCGAAATCCTGACTCTGCCGTAATCCTCGGGTAATCTGCAGGCATCCCGGCCGGGCCTCCGGCCCCGACAACGGAGCGCACATGGGCAAGAAAGAGAAGAAGTCCGGCAAGGCCCACGGCAAGAACCGCCACGGCCTCGGCATCGACATCGGCGGCACCGGCATCAAGGGCGGGATCGTCGACCTGCGCAAGGGCAAGCTGGCCGGTGAACGCTTCCGGATCGACACCCCCAAGCCGGCAACCCCGGACGCCGTGGCCGAAGTGGTGGCGCAGATCGCCGCCGAGCTGGACGCCCGCCCCGACGCCCCGGCCCGCGACAGCCCCGTGGGCGTGACCTTCCCGGCCATCATCCGGCACGGTGTCGCGCTCTCAGCGGCAAATGTGGACAAGGCCTGGATCGGCACGGATGCGGACAGCCTGCTGACCGGAAAGCTGGGCCGGCCGGTGCAGATGATCAACGACGCCGACGCCGCGGGTCTGGCGGAGGTCCGCTACGGTGCCGGCAAGGGTGTGGACGGCACCGTCCTGGTCATCACCCTGGGCACCGGGATCGGCTCCGCCTTCATCTTCAATGGAGAGCTGGTGCCGAACGCCGAGCTGGGACATCTGGAACTGGACGGGTTCGACGCCGAGACCCGGGCCTCGGCGTCGGCCCGGGAACGGGACGGGCTGGACTGGGACGGCTACGCGCAGCGCCTGCAGCGCTACTTCTCCCACCTTGAGTTCCTCTTCTCCCCCGAGCTCTTCATCGTCGGCGGCGGCATTTCCAAGCGCAGCGAGGATTTCCTGCCCAAGCTGCAGCTCAAGACCCCCATCGTGCCGGCGCAGCTGAAGAACAATGCGGGGATCGTCGGCGCGGCGCTGCAGTCGGCGCTTAGCCTCGCCTGAGCGCCGACCCGGCGAATGCCCCGGCTACTTGGCGGTCAGCGGCCGCCGGGTTCCGGCCGGGCTGCCTCCGGCGGTCGTGGCGGTCTCGTTGCGCAGCTGCTCGATGGCCGCCTCGAAGTCCTCCAGCGAGTCGAACCCCTGGTAGACACTGGCGAAGCGCAGGTAGGCCACCAGGTCCAGCTTCTTCAGCGGTCCCAGGATGGCCAGCCCGACCTCGTGGGCATTGATTTCCGCGGCCCCGCTGGCCCGCACGGTCTCTTCGACCTCCTGGGCCAGCAGCGCCAGGTCGTCATCCGAGACCGGCCGGCCCTGGCACGCCTTGCGGACCCCGCTGATGATCTTGCTTCGGCTGAAGGGCTCGCCGGCGCCGGAGCGCTTGATTACCGTGAGGCTGGTGGTTTCCAGCGTGGTGAAACGCCGCCCGCACTCCGAGCACTGGCGCCGGCGCCGAATGGCCGACCCGTCGTCGGTGACCCGGCTGTCCACCACCCGCGAATCCGGGTTGCGGCAGAACGGACAGTACACGCCGCACCTCCTTCGTGGGTGCCGGTTATGGCACCATCATCATAGGAACAAGTTCACCATAGTTACAACACTGTAACTAATACGCTCAGCTGAACCGGACGGAGACCGCATCCCCGTGCGCGGGCAGGTCCTCGGCCCGCGCCAGGGCCACGATGTGCCCGCTGACCTCGCGCAGCGCCTCGCGGTTGTAGTCGATCACCTGGATGGCCCGCAGGAAGGTCGTCACGTTCAGCCCGGAGGCGAAGGTGGCGGTCCCGCTGGTGGGCAGCACGTGGTTGGAGCCCGCGCAGTAGTCGCCCAGGCTGACCGGGCTGTAGTCGCCCACGAAAATGGCGCCGGCATTGCGGATCCGGGCCGCCACCGCCGCGGCGTCCTCGGTGTGGATTTCCAAGTGCTCTGCCGCGTAGGCGTCGCAGACCTGCCGGCCCTGCTCCAAGTCATCGACCAGGATCACACCGGACTGCGGCCCGGAGAGCGCCTGCCGGACCCGGTCCGAGTGTTTGGTCGCGGCCACCTGCACCGCCAGCTCCGCCCGGACCGCTTCGGCCAGCCTGACCGACGGCGTAACCAGCACCGACGCGGCGTGCGGATCGTGCTCGGCCTGGCTGACCAGGTCCGCGGCCACGAAGGCAGGCACTGCCGAATCGTCGGCCAGGATGGCGATCTCGGTGGTTCCGGCCTCGGCGTCGATGCCCACCACGGACTTGACCAGCCGCTTGGCCGTGGCCACATAGACATTGCCCGGACCCGTCACCACATCCACCGGCGCCAGTGCCGGGCCGGCCTCGCCGGCCGGGACGCCGTAGGCGAACGCCGCGACCGCCTGGGCTCCGCCGATGGCGTAGACTTCGTCGATGCCCAGCAGCTTGGCCGCGGCCAGGATGGTCGGGTGCGGCAGTCCACCGAATTCCTTCTGCGGCGGGGAGGCCAGGGCCAGCGACGCCACACCCGCAGCCTGGGCCGGCACCACGTTCATCACCACCGACGAAGGGTAGACCGCCAGACCGCCGGGAACGTACAGCCCCACCCGCGCAACCGGCACCCATCTCTGCCGGACCACTGCCCCGGAGGCGATCTCGACGGCGGCGTCCGCCGGCTTCTGGGCCGCGGCGAAGGTGCGGGCGCGGGCAATGGACTCTTCCAGGGCGGCGCGCACCGCACTGTCAAGCGACTGCAGCGCCTGGTCCAAAGCCTGTGCGGGAACCCGCGGATGTTCCTGCTCCACGCCGTCGAACCGGGCCGCAAGGTCGCCGAGCGCCTCGAAACCGCGGGTCCGCACGTCCTTGATAATCGCCTCGACCGCCTCGGTCGCCACGTCGAAGGTGGTCTCGGCGCGCGGCATCGCCGCCTTCAGCTCGGCGGGGCCGAGGCGCCGGCCGCGCAGGTCCACGGTGGGAAAATCGACAGGGGTTCCGGCAGCGGTGTCAGCGTTCACCCCTTTATTCTACTGACGCGCAGCGCCGCAGCCCGTAACACGGTGGGGCCCGCGGCGACGCCGTCGGAATAGGCTGGTGTCTAAGACCTGGGCAACCGCCCGCCGCCGAACCACCGGGAGAGCCTGTGAACGCCAAACCAGAGAATGCCATCACGCCGGACTACGCCGGCGGAGACGGAGCCTTCGCGCAGACCTTCCGCGAGGTCTTCCGCCGGCACGCCGCGGGCGTGGCGATCCTGACGGTCAACTACGGCGGCCGGCCCTACGGCTTCACCGCCACCTCCGTGGCTTCATTGTCCGTGGAGCCGCCGCGCTTCACCTTCAACATGGCCCGGACCAGCTCGTCCTGGCCGGCGGTGGCGAATTCCACCTACATCGGCGTGCACATGCTCGGCCTGGAGAACCGGGAACTGGCCGAGCGCTTCGCCCGGTCCAAGGACCGGTTCAGCGCCGACAACTGGGAGACCGGGCCGTACGGCGTCCCCCTGCTCAAGGATGTCCCGGCCTATCTGGTGGGGCGGATCGAGCTGCGGCTGTCCTTCGAGAACAATGCCGTCGTCGTGGTGGACGTGGTCGAAGGTTCCCTCGGCGACGAGAAGACGCCCCTGCTCTACCACAGCGGCAGGTATGTCCGCCCCCACCCCATCGAGTACGAAATCTAGGCGTCGAGGCAGGCCGGTCCGAGCAGCACCTTCAGGTCGCCGAAGAGGGACGGGGTGGGGTTGACCCGGTAGTTGATGCCCAGGCGCATCACCTCGACCTTGCGGGCATGGTTCAGCCGGACCTGCACGTCGGTATTGCCCGGATGCGTCCGGAGTACGTCGCCCAGCGCCGTGACCACCTCCTCGGTCGCCTTGTGGTTGGCCAGGGAAATCACCACCGGGCCGGCATGCCCGTCGGACAGGTCCGGGACGGTGAGCTCCTGGGCATTCAGCGTCACGGCCCCGTCGTCGCGCCGCTGCAGCCGGCCGCGGACGACGACGATCAGGTCCTCGGCCAGGATCGAGGAGATCGGTCCGTAGACCTGGCCGAAGAACATGACCTCCATCGAGCCGCCCAGGTCCTCGATCTCGGCCCGGGCATAGGCGTTGCCGCTGTTCTTGGCGATGCGCCGCTGCAGCGAGGTGATCATGCCCGCAATGGTGACGATGGCCCCGTCTGCCGGCCCGTCCTCGGCGATCACCGAGGTGATGGACTGGTCAGCATGCTGGCTGAGCACCCCTTCGAGCCCCTGCAGCGGGTGGTCCGAGACGTAGAGCCCGAGCATATCGCGTTCGAACGCGAGCTTGTCCTTCTTCTCCCACTCGGGCAGGTCCGGAATGTCCACCGCCAGGCCGGAGCCGGCCTCGGGGTTGTCGTCGAACGCACTGAACAGGTCGAACTGGTTGGCCGCCTCGTTGCGCTTGAGCACGATCACCGAGTCCACCGCCTCTTCGTGGATCATCGCCAGGGCGCGGCGCGGGTGGCCCAGGGAGTCGAAGGCACCGGCCTTGATCAGCGATTCGATGGTGCGCTTGTTGCAGACCACCGCCGGCACCTTCTGCAGGAAATCGCTGAAGGAGGTGAACGCGCCCTTCTCCTCGCGCGCGTCCACCATGGCATGCACCACGTTCGCGCCGACGTTGCGGATGGCGCCCATGCCGAAGCGGATGTCGGTGCCCACCGGAGTGAAGTTGACGCTGGATTCGTTTACGTCCGGCGGCAGCACCGTGATGCCCATGCGGCGGCACTCGTTCAGGTACATCCCCAGCTTGTCCTTGTCATCGCCCACCGAGGTGAGCAGCGCCGCCATGTACTCGGCCGGGTAGTGGGCCTTCAGGTAGGCGGTCCAGTAGGAGACCACGCCGTAGGCCGCCGAGTGGGCCTTGTTGAACGCGTAGTCGGAGAACGGCAGCAGGATGTCCCAGAGGGTCTTGATGGCCTGCCCGGAATAGCCGCGGTCCTTCATGCCCTGGGAGAAGCCGGCGAACTGCTTGTCCAGCTCCGACTTCTTTTTCTTGCCCATGGCCCGGCGCAGGATGTCCGCCTGGCCGAGCGAGTAGCCGGCCAGCTTCTGCGCGATGGCCATGACCTGTTCCTGGTACACGATCAGGCCGTAGGTGCCGCCGAGGATGTCCTGCAGCGGTTCCTCGAGCTCGGGATGGATCGGGGTGATTTCCTGCACGCCGTTCTTGCGCAGCGCGTAGTTGGTGTGCGCGTTGGCGCCCATCGGCCCCGGCCGGTACAGCGCCAGCACGGCCGAGATGTCCTCGAAGTTGTCCGGGCGCATCAGCTTCAGCAGCGAACGCATCGGCCCGCCGTCGAGCTGGAACACCCCGAGGGTGTCCCCGCGCGCCAGCAGCTCGTAGGATTCCTTGTCGTCCAGGGCCAGGTCCTCCAGGACCAGGTCCTCGTTGCGGTTGAGCTTGATGTTCTCCAGCGCGTCGGAGATGATCGTCAGGTTCCGCAGGCCCAGGAAGTCCATCTTGATCAGCCCCAGGCCTTCGCAGGTGGGGTAGTCGAACTGGGTGATGACCTGCCCGTCCTGCTCGCGGCGCATGATCGGGATGATGTCGATCAGCGGGTCCGAGGACATGATCACGCCGGCCGCGTGCACGCCCCACTGCCGCTTCAGGCCCTCCAGTCCCAGCGCGGTCTCGAAGACCTTGGCCGAGTCGGCGTCGGACTTCAGCAGCTCGCGCAGTTCCTCGGCCTCGCCGTACCGCTTGGCCTCGGGGTTGTGCACGTCGGTCAGGGAGATGCCCTTGCCCATCACGTCCGGGGGCATCGCCTTGGTCAGCCGCTCGCCCACGGAGAACGGGTAGCCCATCACGCGGGAGGCGTCCTTCAGCGCCTGCTTGCCCTTGATGGTGCCGTAGGTGACGATCATGGCCACGCGCTCGTCACCGTACTTCTCGGTGACGTACTTGATCACTTCGGGGCGGCGGCGGTCGTCGAAGTCGACGTCGAAGTCGGGCATGGAGACGCGGTCCGGGTTCAGGAACCGCTCGAAGATCAGGCCGTGCTGGAGCGGATCCAGGTCGGTGATGCGCATGGCGTAGGCGGCCATCGAGCCGGCGCCGGAGCCGCGGCCCGGTCCCACCCGGATGCCGTTGTTCTTGGCCCAGTTGATAAAGTCCGCCACGACCAGGAAGTAGCCGGGGAAGCCCATCTGGGTGATGACGCCGATCTCGTAGTCGGCCTGCTTGCGCACCGCGTCCGGGATGCCTTCGGGGTAGCGGTAGTGCAGGCCCTTTTCGACCTCCTTGACGAACCAGGACTCCTCGTTCTCCCCCGGCGGGCAGGGGAAGCGCGGCATGTAGTTGGCCTCGGTGTTGAATTCGACGTCACAGCGTTCGGCGATCAGCAGGGTGTTGTCGCAGGCCTCGGGGTAGTCCCGGAACAACGCGCGCATTTCCGCCGGGGACTTCAGGTAGAACTCGTCGGCGTCGAACTTGAAGCGCTTGGGGTCCGCCAGCGTGGAGCCGGACTGCACGCACAGCAGCGCCGCGTGCGCGGCGGCGTCCTCGGCGTGGGTGTAGTGCAGGTCGTTGGTGGCCACCAGCGGCAGCTTCAGTTCACGGGCAAGCTTGATCAGGTCCGCCTGCACGCCGCGCTCGATGTCCAGCCCGTGGTCCATCAGTTCGCAGAAGAAGTTCTCGGCGCCGAAGATGTCGCGGAAGTCCGAGGCGGCCTGCTTCGCCTCCTGGTACAGGCCCAGCCGCAGCTTGGTCTGCACCTCCCCGGAGGGGCAGCCCGTGGTGGCGATCAGGCCCTGGCCGTAGGTCTGCAGCAGGTCCCGGTCCATGCGGGGCTTGTAGAGGTAGCCCTCGAGCGAGGCCAGCGAGGACATCCGGAACAGGTTGTGCATGCCCTCGGTGGTCTGCGCCCACATGGTCATGTGGGTGTAGGCGCCGGCGCCGGAGACGTCGTCGCGGCCGCCGTCGCCCCAGCGTACGCGGGTCTTGTCCTGCCGGGCGGTGCCCGGGGTCAGGTAGGCCTCTACCCCGACGATCGGCTTGATGCCGGCGTTGCGGGCCTTGTTCCAGAAGTCGAAGGCGCCGAACACGAAACCGTGGTCGGTGGTGGCCAGGGCGTTCATGCCGAGCTCGTGGGCGTGGCTGAACAGGTCGTTCAGCCGGGCGGCGCCGTCGAGCATCGAGTACTCGGTGTGGTTGTGCAGGTGGACGAAGGAATCGTTGCCGGTCTTGGAGCTGCTCACGTCGTGCCTCTTCTGGTCCTCTTACTGAATCCTAGACCCTGTGCTCGGCCAGGGCCTCGAGCGCGTACGCCAGGTCCGCCGGGTAGTCGCTGCTGAATTCGACCCATTCGCCGGTGCGGGGGTGGGCGAAGCCGAGCCGGCGGGCGTGCAGCCACTGCCGGGTCAGCCCCAGCTCGGCCGCCAGCTTCGGGTCCGCGCCGTACGTCAGGTCGCCGGCGCAGGGATGGTGCAGGGCGGCGAAATGCACCCGGATCTGGTGCGTGCGCCCGGTCTCCAGGTGCACCTCCACCAGCGAGGCCTTGCCGAAGGCCTCGAGGACCTCGTAGTGCGTCACCGAGTGCCGGCCGTCCTCGACGACGGCGAACCGCCAGTCGTAGCCGGGGTGCCGGCCGATCGGGGCCTCGATGGTGCCCTCGAGCGGATCCGGCAGGCCCTGGACCAGTGCGTGGTAGACCTTTTCCACGGTGCGTTCCTTGAAGGCGCGCTTGAGCAGGGTGTAGCCGTGCTCGGTCTTGGCCACCACCATCACCCCGGAGGTGCCGACGTCGAGCCGGTGCACGATGCCGGCGCGTTCGGCCGCCCCGGAGGTGGAGATCCGGTAGCCGCGGGCAGCCAGCGCGCCGACCACGGTGGGGCCCACCCAGCCGGGCGAGGGGTGCGCCGCCACCCCGACGGGCTTGTCGATCACCACGAAGTCCTCGTCATCGCCGAGGATTTTCAAATCTTCTACCTCTTCCACCACAATCTGGAGCGGGTCCGGGCGCTCGGGGACAGCCACCTGCAGCAGCCCCGCCGGCGGCAGGCGCTCGGATTTGGCGATCTTCCGCCCGTCCAGGCTGACGTTGCCCTCGCCCAGCAGCGCCGCCGCCGCGGAACGGGAGATGCCCAGCAGCACCGCCAGTCCGGCGTCGGCACGCCGGCCGGCGGTGTCCGGGGCCAGTTCGATGCTGCGCGGCTGCCCGTCCTCAGGCATCGCTGCCCCCGGGGTCTTCCCCGTCCCCGGTCCTGCGGGCGGGAACGCGCCGGCCGTCCATGCCGATGCCCAGCAGGGTCAGGATGCACCAGAGGATGACCGAACCGACGATGGCCGAATCCGCAATGTTGAAGATCGCGAAATTGGGGAAGGCGATGAAGTCCACCACGTGGCCCATGCCGAAGGACGGCTCGCGGAAGAGCCTGTCGGTCAGGTTCCCCAGCGCGCCGCCGAGCAGGAAGCCCAGGGCCACCGACCACCAGGCGGAGCGGATCCGGCGGGCATAGAACAGGATGGCCCCGGCCACCAGGGCCATCACGATGCTGAAAATCCAGGTGAAGTCCTCCCCGATGGAGAAGGCGGCCCCCGGATTGCGGATGAAATGCCAGCTGAGCAGCGGCGGGAGCACCGGCGTGACCTGGCCCTCGGTCATGGTACTAACCACCCAGAACTTGGTGAGCTGGTCGAACAGGTAGGCGAAGGCGGCGCAGCCGGCCAGGATCAGCAGGAACTTCCCGCTGCGCGGCACAGCCTCGGAGCCGGCCGCGGAGGACCCGGCCTTCCGGCCGGCGGGGAGTTCTTCGGCTGACGGTGATTCAGGCATATTACTTCCGAAAGTAGCGGCCCGGCGGCGCCCGGGGCGCCGCAGGCTAAACGATTGGCCGGTGACGGGAAGCGGTCCCGGCACCGGCCAACTTCCTCCGGCACGGCCCGCAGGCCGTGCCGGAGGCAAGGAACGTGAGGATCTAGGAGTTCGCGGTGTCCTTGGCCTCGGAGGCAAAGGAGCCGCGCGCTTCCAGATCCCGGAGCTGGCCCTCGATGTATGCCTTCAGGCGGGACCGGTAATCCCGTTCGAAGCCGCGCAGCTGCTCCAGCTTCCGCTCGAGCACGGCCTTCTGCTGCTCCAGCGCGCCGAGCGTCTTGCGGCTCTTTTCCTGGGCGTCGTTCACCAGGGTGCTGGCTTCGAGCTGGGCCTCGGCGATGATCTTGTCCCGCTGCTCCACACCCGCATTGACATACTCGTCGTGCAGCTTCTGCGCCATGGCCAGCACGCTGGCTGCGGACTCGGCAACCGCCGCATGCTGCGAGCTGGCCGGGGCGGCAGCGGAGACGGCCGGGGCGGCCTGCGTCTTGGGCTGCTCCTTCGCAGCCGGTGCCGGCTTCTGGGCGGCCTGCGCTTCCTGCGCGGCCGGTGCGGCGGCGACCGGGGCCGGAACGGCGGCAGCCTCATTGCCCTGGCGGGAGGTGGCCTCGGCGAGCTTCCTGCGAAGCTCGTCGTTCTCCTGGTTCAAGCGGCGCAGTTCCACGACAATTTCGTCAAGAAAGTCGTCGACTTCGTCCTGGTCGTAACCCTCCCGGAATTTCGTGGGCTGGAACCGCTTGTTGACAACGTCTTCTGGCGTCAGAGCCATCTGGTCACCTCATACTGGTTCTGTGTGGATCATGGCTCCGGGGCTGGTTCGTTCACCGGACTCATGACAACGGTTGCGAATACTCTCTGTGACACTTTACAGGCACAGGAGCCTCCACCTCAGAATATCCCTTGGCGGACCCCGGCACCGAACGACACACGCGGCGCCGGCGGAGGACGGCGGGCCCGCGCGGGAGGGACGGTCAGATGACGGCCGCCGCTACGCTGTTGCCCAGGCCGGAGACAACCGCCTTGGCGATCGAAATCACGATAAACAGCACGAGGAAGGCCAGGTCGAGGGCGAAGCCGCCGATGCGCAGCGGCGGGATCACCCGGCGCAGCGCGCGCAGGGCCGGGTCGGTGGTGCCGTAGATCGCCGAGGCCGCGACCAGCGCCGCACCGCGGGGACGCCACTGCCGGGCGAAGTTCTGCACCACTTCGAAGACAATGCGGACGATGAGGGCGATCTGGAAGAGCATCAGGACGAGGTAAAGCAGCGCAAAAATGATGGACACGGGCGAGCCACGATTCCCAACGGTAGTAGTGGAGAGGTTAACGGCAATACTGCCCCATCTCCGGGGCGATCCGCCAGCGCTAGCTCTGGTTGAACACCGTGGTTTGCTGGTCCGCGGCCTTGCGGTCCTCGCCCAGGACCTCGATGGTCGACGGCGAGAGCAGGAAGACCTTGTTGGTCACCCGCTCGATGCTCCCGTGCAGGCCGAAGACCAGGCCGGCGGAGAAGTCCACCAGGCGCTTGGCGTCCGCCTCACCCATGTCCGTCACGTTCATGATGACCGGAATGCCGTCGCGGAAGCTTTCGCCGATGATCTTGGCGTCATTGTAGGAACGCGGGTGGACAGTGGTGATCTGCCGCAGCACGGAAGACTCCTCGCGGGTTGATGGGGCACGCTTGATCGGGGTCACGGGGGCCCGGTACTCCTCGGGCACCGGCTTCAGCACTGCGGGCGCCGGTTCGGCACGATCGGACCGGCGCTCTTCGCGCAGTTCGCGGACCTCGCGCCCGTCGCGCTCCCTGCCTTCGGGCTCCTGCGCCTCGGCCCGCTCGGGCAGCTCGTTCTGCTCGGACTCGTAGTGCTCGTCGCCATCGGCAAGCCCGAGATAGATCATCGTCTTGCGCAGTGCACCGGCCATGGTTGGCTCCTCACATCTCGTCCCCGCAGCTGACAGCGACGCACGGATCGTCAAGCCCACAGCCGTACCCGCCCGTCTGGAAAAACGCTACCCCACCGCAGGTCTGGGGCCGAGGACATCCGAGCCGACACGCAGGTGTGTCGCCCCGGCGGCAATGGCCTCTTCCAGGTCCTGGCTCATGCCTGCCGAGACCATGGCCGCGCCTGGATGGGCGCGGCGCAGCTCCTGCGCGTACCCGGCCAGCCGGCCGAATGCCTCGGCCGGGTCCGCCCCCAGCGGCGCCACCGCCATCAGCCCGCCCAGGACCAGGC
>NZ_JBHTML010000057.1:0-21411 GCF_042679445.1 Arthrobacter sp. GCM10027362 | reverse complement strand
GCTGCTGCCGGGCACCGCCGGTGCCACGTGGCCCGTGGCGGCACGCACCGCCAGCATGGCCGCCGCCGCCATCACGCGCACCCCCACCCCGATGGCCTGCTCGTCCGGCGCGTAGTCGCCGCGGTGCAGGTCAAAGGTTTCCCCGTCCGGCGTGCGCGTGCCCAGCCGCATCATCGCCCCCGGCACGATCTGGGTCATCCAGGCGAAATCCTCCCCGCCCATGGACTGCGGGGTCAGGCTCACGGCCTCGGCGCCGAGCTCCAGGCGCGCCGCCGCTTCGATCAGCCCGGTTTCGCGCTCCGCATTGACTACCGGGGGAACCCCGCGGATATGTTCGAGCTTGACATCCACGCCGTAGGGAGCGGCCACCTGCTGCACCACCTCGTCCACGAGTTCGCCGGCCGCGTGCCACGCGTCGCTGTCCAGGCAGCGCAGGGTGCCGGCCATGACCCCGCGTGCCGGAATGGCGTTCGGTGCGGCACCGGCCTGGATCTGCCCCCAGACAATCGAGACCGCGCTGCGGACATCGATGCGCCGGCTGATGACGGCGGGCACGTTGATGGCGATCTGGGCCAGCGCGAAGACCAGGTCCTCGGTCAGGTGCGGCCTGGACGTGTGGCCGCCGCGCCCGTTGAGCTCGATCCGGATGGTGTCCGACGCCGAGGTGATGGCGCCGATGCGCGTGCCCACCGTGCCGGCGTCGATCCGGGGGTCGCAGTGCAGCGCCAGGATCCGCGGGATGTTTTCGAGCACGCCCTGCTCGATCACCGCCAGGGCCCCGCCGGGCATGGTCTCCTCGGCGGGCTGGAAGATGATCCGGACCCGGCCGTCAAGCTCGCCCTCGATCTCCAGTTCGCGCAGCACCAGGGCCACCCCCAGCATCACCGTGGTATGGATGTCGTGGCCGCAGGCATGGCTGACGCCGCGGTTCGAGGATTCGTACTCCAGGCCGGTGTCCTCCAGAATGGGCAGCGCGTCGATATCCGCGCGCAGCCCGATGATGATGGGGCCCTCGCCGATGTCCACGAAGAGCCCGGTGCCCTCCAGCGGCCGGGGATCGAGGCCGGCGGCGCGCAGCCGTTCCAGCAGCTTCCCGGTGGTGCGGAACTCCTTGTGCGAGAGCTCGGGGTGCTGATGCAGATCCCGGCGAAACCTCTTCAGCTCATCCAGCAGCGGGGCTGCCCACACGCCGATATTCGGAATCTTGACCGAGGTTTCTGAAATCTTCTGCACACGAAAACTCTAGCGAGAAGACACCCGTTAGTCCCGCCGGCCCGCGGCACGACGGCTGCGCCGTCACAGCACGTCGATGTCGCCGCTGGCCTTCAGGTGCTCGACGGCGGACTTGACCCGCTGTGCATGTTCCTTCGTGGTCACCAGCAGCGCGTCCGGGGTATCCACCACCACGACGTCGTCGATGCCGATCAGCGCAATGACGCGCTTGGTGTCGGAGACCACGATGCCCGAGGCGTTCTCGGAGTAGACCCGGGCCCCCTCCCCCAGCACCGTCAGGTTCGAGACTTCGGAGGCGGCGTTGAGCCGTCCGATGGCGGCGAAGTCGCCGACATCGTCCCAGCCGAACGAGCCCGGGATCATCGCAACGTCGCCGGCTGCGGCGGCCGGCTCGGCCACCGCATAGTCGATGGCGGTTTTGGGCAGCGTGGGCCAGACCCGGCGCACCACCGCCTTGCGCTCGGAGGTATCCCAGGCAGCGGCGATCTCCATCAGCCCGGCGTGCAGCACCGGCTCGTTGGCCTCCAGGTGCTTGAGCAGCAGATCCACCGGCGCCACGAACATGCCCGCGTTCCAGTGGTAGCCCCCGTCCGCCAGGTAGGCGGCGGCGGTGTCCTCGTCCGGCTTCTCCACAAACTCGGCCACCGCCTGCGCGTTCGGGGCCCCGGCCACGGCGAGCGGCCCGGCGGCACGGATGTAGCCGAAGCCGGTGGACGGGTGCGTGGGGGTGATCCCGATGGTGACGATGAAGCCCTCGGCGGCCGTGTGGACCGCCTCGCGGACCGCCGCCTGGAAAGTCTCCACCGGATTAATCACCTGGTCCGCGGCAAAGGAACCCATGATGATGGACGGATCGCGGCGGTACAGGATCGCCGCGGCCAGGCCGATGGCGGCGGCGGAATCCTTCGGCTCCGGCTCCAGCACCAGGTTCGCATTCGTCAGCTCGGGCAGCTGTTCCAGCACCGCGCGTCGGTGCGCCCGTCCGGTGACCACCATGGTGCGTCCGTCGCACAACGGCTCCAGCCGCGCCCAGGTGGCACGGATCAGCGTGGACCCGGACCCGGTCAGATCGTGCAGGAACTTCGGCGCCGCGGCCCGCGACAGCGGCCACAGCCTGGTCCCGACACCGCCGGCCGGAATCACGCCGTAGAAACGCCCCAGCACATCGTCTTCATTCACTGCACCCAAGATATTCATCCCTTCAACGGTAAACCCGGCTGGCAAGCCCGGCCTCATCCCCAGGGATGAACTTTGCCCCATCCGGCAAGCGGAAGGGCCGGCAGCCACGGCGCGCCCCGCCCACCCCGATTTAAGGAAGCAAATTGTTGCGTAAATAGCCGGATTTTTCCGGGGCTGCGATTAACGGGAAAACCGCTGTTGAGTAGCTCACAAATCGGCGCCCAAAAATTGAATAAGCTCTAAGCGAAGCCTAGATTAGTCTTGTTTAAGAGTGCGCTCGCAACGGCGTCATCACTTGCGTGGAAGCCACGCTACCGCCGTGCGATGCAGGGAGGTCAATTCAGTGTCGAAGACACCAGCAGGAACCCTCTACCGCGGCCGTGAAGGCATGTGGTCCTGGGTCGGACACCGGGTAACCGGCGTCGCGATATTTTTCTTTCTCTTGGTACATGTGCTGGATACCGCACTGGTGCGCGTGTCCCCCGATGCCTACAACGCGGTCATCGCAACGTACAAGAATCCCTTCATGGCCCTGCTGGAAGCCGGCCTGGTCGCTGCCATCGTCTTCCACGCCTTCAACGGCCTGCGCGTGATTCTCATCGACTTCTGGAAGAAGGGCCCCAAGAACCAGGCCAAGATGCTCTGGGGTGTCGTGGGACTGTGGGTCGTCGTCATGGTCCCGTTCCTCATCCGTCATCTTTCGCTCGCCTTTACCGGGGGTCACTAAACCATGGCTGTTTCCACTGAAATCCAGGCGCCCCGCAGCGGGCGCATCGCGCCGGAGTACAGGCGGCACGGCCGCTCGAGGGGCAACTTCGAGATGCTCGCCTGGCTGTTCATGCGCCTGTCCGGCGTTGTGCTGGTGGTGCTGATCTTCGGCCACCTGTTCGTCAACCTGATGGTCGGCGAGGGCGTGCACGCCATCGACTTCGGCTTCGTGGCCGGCAAGTGGGCGAGCCCGTTCTGGCAGGTGTGGGACCTGGCCATGCTGTGGCTGGCCATGCTCCACGGCACCAACGGCGTGCGCACCATCATCAACGACTACGCGGAGAAGGACGCCACGCGGATCACGCTGAAGACCATCCTCTATGTTGCGTCCGCAATCATCGTCATCCTGGGCACCCTGGTGATCTTCACCTTCGACCCGTGCCCGGCGGGCGCCGCCGCGGACCTGCTGCCGTCCTTCTGCCGGGCATAGCCGGCAGGCAGTCGATGGCAGCGGCCCGGGCCGCTGCACGCACCCCACCTTTAGTTCCAACAGAAAGAGCATCCAGCATGCAGGTCCACAAGTACGACGTCGTCATCGTCGGTGCCGGCGGCGCCGGTATGCGCGCGGCGATTGAATCCGGCCAGCGCGCACGAACCGCAGTACTGACCAAGCTCTACCCCACCCGTTCGCACACCGGCGCGGCCCAGGGCGGCATGTGCGCCGCCCTGGCCAATGTCGAGGAAGACAACTGGGAATGGCACACCTTCGACACGATCAAGGGCGGCGACTACCTGGTGGACCAGGACGCTGCCGAGGTCATGGCCAAGGAAGCCATCGACGCCGTGCTCGACCTGGAGAAGATGGGCCTGCCCTTCAACCGCACGCCCGAAGGCAAGATCGACCAGCGCCGCTTCGGCGGCCACACCCGTGACCACGGCAAGTCCCCGGTCCGCCGCGCCTGCTACGCCGCAGACCGCACCGGGCACATGATCCTGCAGACGCTCTACCAGAACTGCGTCAAGCACAACGTCGAGTTCTACAACGAGTACTACGTCCTGGACCTGCTCGTGCTCGAAGAGGAGGCCCTCCGCGCGGACGGCACTCCCTACCTGCAGAAGCGCGTGGCCGGCGTGGTCAGCTACGACCTGGCCAGCGGCGAGATCCACGTCTTCCAGGCAAAGTCCGTGGTCTTCGCCTCCGGCGGCGTCGGCAAGGTCTTCAAGACCACCTCCAACGCCCACACGCTCACCGGCGACGGCATGGGCATTGCCTTCCGCCGCGGCATTCCGCTGGAGGACATGGAGTTCGTCCAGTTCCACCCGACCGGCCTGGCCGGCCTCGGCATCCTGCTCTCCGAGGCGGCCCGCGGCGAAGGCGCCATCCTGCGCAACTCCGAGGGCGAGCGCTTCATGGAGCGCTACGCCCCCACCATCAAGGATCTGGCGCCGCGCGACATCGTGGCCCGTTCCATGGCCCTGGAGGTGCGCGAAGGCCGCGGCTGCGGACCGAACAAGGACTACGTGCTCCTGGACCTGACCCACCTGGAGCCGGCACACATCGACGCCAAGCTCCCGGACATCACCGAGTTCGCCCGCACCTACCTGGGCGTGGAACCGTACACCGAGCCGGTGCCGGTGTTCCCGACGGCGCACTACGCCATGGGCGGCATCCCCACCAACATCAAGGGCGAGGTGCTGCAGGACAACGACACGGTCATTCCGGGCCTGTACGCCGCCGGCGAGGTTGCCTGCGTGTCCGTGCACGGCTCCAACCGCCTGGGCACCAACTCGCTGCTGGACATCAACGTCTTCGGCAAGCGCGCCGGCATCAACGCCGCCGAGTACGCCGCGACCGCCGGCTGGGTCGAGGTTCCGGAGAACGCGGATGCGGACACCATCCGGCTGGTCGAGACCGTGCGCAACGCCAACGGCACCGAGCGCGTCGCGCAGCTGCGCAAGGAGCTGCAGGACACCATGGACGCCAACGTCCAGGTGTTCCGCACCGAGCAGTCCCTGACCGAGACGCTGAACGTCATCGCGTCCCTGCGCGAGCGGTACAAGAACATCAGCATCCAGGACAAGGGCAAGCGCTTCAACCTGGACCTGCTCGAGGCCGTGGAGCTCGGCTTCCTGCTGGACATGGCCCAGGTCATGACCGTTGCCGCGCTGCACCGCCAGGAATCCCGCGGCGGCCACTTCCGCGAGGACTTCCCGGACCGCGACGACGCCAACTTCATGAAGCACTCGATGGCCTACCTGGACGAGTCGGCTGAGACCGAACATGTCGCCGGCATCCGGCTGGAAACCAAGCCGGTTGTCTTCACGCGCTACGAACCGATGGTGAGGAAGTACTAATGACCGCGCAACATACCGAACCCGTCGAGCCCGCCTCGAAGGTCGAGCTGGCCCCCGGCGTCGGCGGTGGCGGAGAGATCCCCAGCTACGACGTCACCCTGAAGGTCCGCCGGTACAACCCGGAGGTTTCCGAGGAGGCCCGCTGGGACGAGTTCAAGCTGACCATGTACGGCACGGACCGCGTGCTGGATGCCCTGCACAAGGTCAAGTGGGAGCATGACGGGTCGTTGTCCTTCCGCCGCTCCTGCGCCCACGGCGTCTGCGGTTCCGATGCCATGCGCATCAACGGCCGCAACCGGCTGGCCTGCAAGACCCTGCTGAAGGACCTGGACACCTCCAAGCCGATCACCGTCGAGCCGATCAAGGGCCTGCCGGTGGAGAAGGACCTGATCGTGGACATGGAACCGTTCTTCCAGTCCTACCGCGAGATCATGCCCTTCCTGATCAGCAGCGGCCACGAGCCCACGCGCGAGCGGCTGCAGTCCCCGGAGGACCGCGAGCGTTTCGATGACACCACCAAGTGCATCCTCTGCGCCGCGTGCACCTCCTCCTGCCCGGTCTTCTGGACCGACGGACAGTACTTCGGTCCGGCCGCGATCGTCAATGCGCACCGTTTCATCTTCGATTCGCGCGACGACGCCGGCGACATGCGCCTGGAAATCCTCAACGACAGGGAAGGCGTGTGGCGCTGCCGCACCACCTTCAACTGTTCCGAGGCCTGCCCCCGAGGCATCCAGGTGACCAAGGCGATCGCCGAGGTCAAGCAGGCAATCCTGAATCGCAAGATTTGAGATGGGGGCGCTCCCGCAGTGTCGCTGGCGCGCCACGGCGGGGCCCTCGCGCCCCACTCTAAATCCCACTTGAACCTTTGGAATGGCACTGCTGCAGCCCCACCGGGCGGCCGCGGTGCCTTTCCGTTCCCCGGCGGCCGCCGGGGAACCGGCACCCCAGGCGAGGAGGGACCAATGCCCGGCATTGAGCCGGTAAAATTTCCAGGGGTCAACGGAACCACCCTGGCGGGAGTCCTGAACCTGCCCGACAGCGGGGCGCGGGCCTGGGCGGTGTTCTGCCACGGCTTCACACTGGGCAAGAACAGCGCCGCAGCCTCGCGCGTGGCCAAAGCCCTGGCCGCCCGCGGCATCGGGGTGCTGCGCTACGACGCCGCCGGGCTCGGCGGCTCCTCCGGAGCCTGGCACGAGGGAACGTTCAGCACCAAGGCGGCGGATGTAGCGTCCGCGGCCCGCTTCATGCGCGACTCGGGGCGTCCGGCCCGGCTGCTGATCGGCCACTCGCTCGGCGGCGCGGCGGTCCTGGCCGCGGCCGCTTCCGTGCCGGAGGCGGCCGCCGTGGTCACCATCGGTTCCCCCTTCGAGCCCGGACACGTGGTGCACCTGTTCGAGCATGTCCTGGACGAGGTCCACCGCCGCGGTTCGGCGGGGATCACCCTTGGCCAGGGTTCCTTCACGATCCGGCGCGAACTGGTCGCCGACCTGCTCGGCGCCGATCTCTCCGCGCCGATCGCCGCACTGGCCCGGCCCCTGCTGGTGCTGCACTCCCCCGACGACACGGTGGTGCCGGCAGAAGAGGCGGAGCGGATCTTCGCCGCGGCCGGACAGCCCAAGTCCTTGATCTCGCTGGACGGCTGCGACCACCTGCTCGGCAGCCGGCGCCAGGCCGAACGCGTGGCCGGGCTGATCGCCGCCTGGGCAGAGGAGTACCTGGCCGGGCACGCGTGACCTGCCCCGGCCGCGGGGCGTCGGCTCAGCCCTTCCCGTCGAAGCTTAGCTCTTCCCGCAGGATCCACACGCCGGTCCGGTCGTGCTCGTACAGGCCCATGCTGTTGACGGTGAACGTCGCCGCATAGTCGGCCAGCTTGTCCTCGGCCGAGTCCATGCTCGCCTGGCTCACATCGTGGGCGACGGTGACGTGCGGGTGGTAGTCGAATTCCAGTTCCCTGGCCAGCGGGCCGGCCTGCAGCTTCCGGTGCAGGCTGACGCAGGCGTCGAAGCCCTCGGTCACGGCCACATAGACCACCGGCGACACCGGCCTGAAGGTGCCGGTCCCCTGCAGGGTCACGGTGAAGGGCTGCTGCCCGCGGGCCACCTCGTGCACATGCTCCGTTGCGGCCTCCCAGTCCGTGACCGGAGTGGCCGTCACCAACGTGATGTGCGGCGGGATGACGGCTGCCAGCGGATCGCCGAAAGAGGCCCGCCAGTTCTCCAGCTCGGTGGCCATCGGCTCCGGGATCCCGATCACCACTCCGACCTGCCCCACCTGCACCTCAGCGCCCAGCCCAGCGCCGCCGTCGCTGGCGACGGCGGTAGTGCTGTTCGGGAACTGTTGGGACATTGCTAGCGCGGGCTCCCGGGACGCAGGAAGCCGACCTTGTCATAGACGTCCCCGAGCGTGGCCGAGGCGATGCTGCGGGCCTTCTCGGCACCGCGGGCCAGCAGCCGGTCCAGTTCGGCCGGATCGTCCAGCAGCTCGTGGGCGCGCTGCTGGATCGGGGTCAGTGTCTGCACCACAACCTCCGCCAGGTCCACCTTCAGGTGGCCGTACAGCTTGCCCTCGTACTCCTTCACCAGCTGGTCCACGCTCTTGCCGCTCAGGCTCGAGTAGATGGTCAGCAGGTTGGAAATGCCCGGCTTGGCCTCGCGGTCAAAGCGGATTTCGGTGCCGTCGTCGGTGACGGCGGACTTGATCTTCTTGGCAGCCTGCTTCGGGCTGTCCAGGATGTTGATCAGGCCGGCCGGGGACTCGGCGGACTTGGACATCTTGGCGGTGGGGTGCTGCAGATCGTAGATCTTCGCCCCCTCCTTCTGGATGACCGGCTCGGGCACCACAAAGGTTTCACCGAAACGGTGGTTGAAGCGCATGGCCAGGTTGCGGGCCAGCTCCAGGTGCTGGCGCTGGTCCTCCCCCACCGGCACCCCGTACGGGCGGTAGAGCAGGATGTCCGCGGCCATCAGCACCGGGTAGGCGAACAGGCCCACGCTGGCATGCTCGGAGCCGTGCCGCTGGGTCTTGTCCTTGAACTGGGTCATCCGGGAGGCCTCGCCGAAGCCCGTGATGCAGTTGAGCACCCAGGCCAGCTCGGCGTGCTCGGGGACGTGGGACTGGACGAAGAGCGTGCACTTGTCCATGTCGATGCCGCCGGCGATGTACTGCGCGGCGGTGACCCGGGTGCGCTTGGCCAGTTCCGCCGGATCGTAGTCCACCGTGATGGCATGCATGTCCGGAACGAAATAGATCGCCTCGTACTCGTCCTGCATGCTGACCCAGTTGACCAGGGCGCCCAGATAGTTGCCCAGGTGCAGGGAATCGGCCGAGGGCTGCATGCCCGAGAGCAGCCGCTGGCGCCGGCCCGCCGCCGGGGACGACGGCGCGGCCCCCCTGGGTTCGGTGCCGGTGCCTTCGGCGGGACCGGTGGATTCGGTGGTGCTGGCTGTCATGGGATATGGGGAACTTTCTAGAACTGGTAGTCAACTACCAAGGGTGCATGGTCAGAGAAGCGGGCGTCGTAGGACGCGGCGCGGTCAACGACGGCGTTCGACGCGAGGGCGGCGAGCTCCGGGGTGGCCATGTGGTAGTCGATGCGCCAGCCGGTGTCGTTGTCGAAGGCCTGCCCCCGCCAGGACCACCAGGTGTAGGGCCCGTCCACCTCCCCGGCCAGGGTCCGGTGCACATCCGTGAAGCCGATCTCCTCGCCGAAGAACCTGTCGAAGTAGGCGCGCTCCTCGGGCAGGAAGCCGGCCCGCTTCACGTTGCCCTTCCAGTTCTTGATGTCCAGGGTGGTGTGGCCCACGTTCAGGTCCCCGACCACCAGGACATGGTCGCGGCTGGCCTTGAGTTCGGGCAGCCGGCCGGCCATGGCGTCCAGGAAGCGGTACTTGTCCACCTGCTTGGGGGTGTCCGCCTCGCCCGAATGGACATAGGCGCTGACCACCGTCAGCAGGCTGGCGCCGTCCCGGCCGGGGATCTTGAAGTCCGCCTCCACCCAGCGGCCGGCGGTGGCGAAGTAGTCGTGGCCAATGTGCCCGCGGGTGCCCACCGGTGCCTCGCGGGAGGCGATGGCAACGCCGGCACGGCCCTTGGCCTCGGCCTCGGCGTGCAGGATGTGCCAGCCGTCGCCGAGCAGTTCGCGCACCACCGCATCGGGGGCGCGGACTTCCTGCAGGCACAGGATGTCCACTGCACGCTCCGCCAGCCACGCGTCCATGCCCCGCTTATAGGCGGCACGGATGCCGTTGACGTTGACGGATGCAATCCGCAGCCGCGGCCCGGTTCCGGCCGGTCCGGCTGCCTCTGTTGCCTGCACGCTTGCTTCGGTTGCCAAACTCACTCGACCTACCTTACCCGCGCCGGGTGATTAGTCGACAACCGTGCCGGTGACCGGCTCGCCGCCGTCGTTGTGCTTAATCATGCCGCGGCCGTTGTGGGCGGTAATCTCGATCGTTTCGAGGGCGCGTTCGACCATGCCGGTGTCCTTGCCCAGGTAGTCCCGGATGACGCGGGCCTGGACCTGGACGATCTTGAAGCTGTGGTCCAGCTTCTGGTCCCGCACGGCGTTGACGCGGGTGACTTCCTCTTCCACCAGCTCGGTGCCGCCGTTCGGCCCGGCCGGCCCGCGCCGCACCGCCTGGCCGGCGAAATCTGCCTGGATGTTGGCGAACTTCTCCCGGGCCTTCCGGGTGGCCCCGCGGACGCCGAACACCACAAAGGCTGCCAGCACCAGCCAGCCCAGCGAAATGATGGCGATGATCCAGCCGATGACATCGTTCTGGTTCGCGGCGAAGACCACGGCGAACAGGAACACCAGCACCATCACCGCCATGCCGATGTTGCCTGCCTTGAACGGCCAGCCGCGCGGGGCGGGCGTGGCGGAGGACTGGACCGAATTATTGCCGAGCGATTGCATGCCGATATTCTCTCAAATCCGCGGCCCGGCTGACGCACCTTCCACCGGAGGCGAACGTCCCCGCCGCGCCGGGTCAGCTCCCCGCCGGCCGGAAGGTGGGGAACGGCGTACGGCTCCTACCACTGGACAAGGCAGAACGGGTGCCCCTGGGGGTCCACATACACCCGGAACGTCTCGGTGCCGGCATCCATGCTCACGGCGCCGAGCTGCAGCACGAGTTCCTCGGCAATGTCCAGGTCCCTGACCTTGACGTCCAGGTGCATCTGCTGGGGATGCTCCTGGCCCGGCCACTGCGGGGGATTGTAGTCTTTGACCTGCTGGAAGGCGATGGCCGGCCGGTCCGGGGCGTCCCCGATGCTGACCCAGCCCTCGTCCTGCTGGACCCTGATCATTCCCAGCAGCTGTTCGTAGAACGTGGCCAGCTTGTCCGGATCCACGCAGTCAATTACCAGCGCCTGCCACTTACCGATCATCGCAAACTCCTCCTGGTGTCCATCCCGGGTGTCCTCGCGCAGGGTGCTCTCATGCAATGCGGTCGCCGTCGCGTCATTCCATCATGGCGCCCGATCCCTAGCTGAGGAAGAGCCTGCGCAGCCGGAAGGTGGTCAGGACCAATCCGAGCAGGACCATCACCAGGTAGTAGAGGATGTGGACCCCGGTGGCCGCGGTGAACACTCCCGCGCCGAGCTGGCGCAGCAGCTCCACCCCGTGCCACAGCGGCAGGGCCTGGACCAGCCGCTGGATCGGTTCCGGGTACACGCCCAGCGGGTAGAAGGTCGCGGAGAACAGGAACATCGGCAACATCAGGAAGGTGATCCAGTCCATCTGCTGGAAGGTCTTCATGAAGCTGGTGATGCCCATGCCGAAGGAGGCGAACCCGAAGGCCACCAGTACCGCTGCCGGAATCATCAGCAGCGCCCACGGTGTCGTGAGCAGGCCCATGGCACCCATGACGGCGGTGAAGCCGGTGGCGTACAGCGCCCCGCGCAACAGCGCCAGCAGGATCTCGCCCAGCGCCACGTCCAGCGGGCCGAGCGAGGTGTAAAGCATCCCCTCGTACAGCTTGGCGAAGTTAAGTTTGAAGAACACATTCCAGGTCGAGTCGTAGACCGCCCCGTTCATCGCCGAGACCGCCAGCAGGGCCGGGGCAATGTAGCTGGCGTAGCCGATGTGCTCCCCGCCGGGGCCCTCGACGGTGCCGATCAGCGAACCCAGCCCGATGCCCATCGCCACCAGGTAAAGCACCGGCTCCACGAACCCGCTGGCCATGATCGCCCAGTTGCTGCCCCACGTGGCCCTGAGCCCGCGGCCCAGCACGGCGCGGACGTTGCCCGCGTACAGGGCGGCGAGCGGACGGCGGGCCGGGACCGGCAGGGCCGTCTGCCGGTCCCCGCCGCTGATGGTGCGCTGGCTCACTTGCCCAGCCTCCTTGCGTAGATCCGCCGGGCCAGCAGCCAGCCCGCCGCGGCCAGCGCCGCCAGGTACACCATGCGGACGGCACTCAGCCAGGCCGGCTCCGCCAGCCCGTAGCCGAGCACCCGGCCCAGTTCGGTGGAGTGCCACAGCGGTGAGATCCAGCCGATCCAGCGCACCGCCGGGGGCATCGCCGCCAGCGGAAAGAAGGTGCCGGAGAACAGGAACAGCGGCATCACGATGAAGCGCTGGACCATGGCGAACTGTCCCTTGTCGTCTTCGATGCTCGCCGCATAGGCCATCACCGGCAGTCCGAAGGCCAGTCCGCCCAAGGCGGCGGTCAGGATCATGAGCCAGCCGGTGGCCGCCGGCACCGCGCCGAAGAGCAGCAGGAACAGGAAGTACAGGCCGGTGGTCAGCAGCTGCCGGCACAGCACGCCCAGGCAGTGGCCGTTGACCAGCTGGTGGCTGGCCAGCGGAGAGGCATTGGGCCCGTAATAGGTCCGCCGCCACTTGAAACCGGACATCACCGGATAAGTGTTCTCGTCCGCGGCCACCATGATGGCGGCGGTGGCCAGCAGCGCAGGCGCCACGAAGACCAGGTAGGAGGAGGCCCCGCCCAGCGCGGCGCCGCCGTTCGCGCTGTTGGCATCGACCAGCGTGGCCAGGCCCACCCCCATGGCGAACAGGTACACCAGCGGCGTGCCGACGGCGGTCAGGGCAACGGTCCAGCCGTAGCCGCGCATGGCCCGCAGCCAGTGCTCCAGGTAATAGAACGAGCCGAACTTCCGTGCCCGGGCCGCCGACTGCAGCGGGGACAGCGGCGGGCGCAGCCGGTCCCCGGCAGCACCGGCGGCGCTTGCCGCGTTACCTGTGGCTTGCCAGCGCTCAGTCAATGAGTCTCCTGCCGGTCAGGCGGAGGAACACATCCTCCAGGCTCGAGCGGCGCACCAGCGAGGTCAGCGGGCGCAGCCCCCGGTTGGACACCTGCTCCAGCGCCGCCTCGCCGTCGTCGGCATAGACCAAAACGCGGTCCGGCAGGGCCTCCTGCCGGTCACCGATCCCGCCCAGCTCGGCGGCCACGGTGGCATTGCGCTCCGAGCCGAAGCGCAGCTCGAGTACTTCGCGGGTGGAATGTTCGCGGATCAGTGCGGCCGGGGAACCCTCAGCCATGATCCGTCCCTTGTCCACCACAATCAGCCGGTCGCACAGCTGCTCCGCCTCGTCCATGTAGTGGGTGGTCAGGATCAGCGTAACCCCGCTCTCCTTGAGCCGGAAGAGCCGGTCCCAGAGGATGTGCCGGGCCTGCGGGTCCAGCCCGGTGGTGGGCTCGTCCAGCAGCAGGATCCGCGGCTCGTTGATCAGCGAGCGCGCGATGGTCAGGCGCCGCTTCATGCCGCCGGAGAGCGCGTTGATCCTGGCCTTGGCCTTCTCGGTCAGCTGGGCGAATTCCAGCAGTTCATCCGCCTTGGGCCGCAGGTAGCTGTGCGGCAGGCCGAAATAGCGCCCGTAGACGATGAGGTTGTCCCGGACCCTGAGCTCCTCGTCCAGGTTGTCCTGCTGTGGTACGACGCCGAGGTGGGCGCGGACTTCCGGCCCGTACCGGTCCGGGTCCAGGCCCATGATGGCCAGCTCGCCCGAGGTCCGCCGCGAGACGCCGCCGATCATGCGCATGGTGGTGGACTTGCCTGCGCCGTTGGGGCCGAGCAGCCCGAAGGATTCGCCGGCGCGGACCTCGAAGGAGATGCCGTCGACCGCGGCGAAGCCGCCGAACTTCTTGGTGAGGTTCCGCGCGGAGATCACGATGTCCCCGCCCCCGGCCGAACCTGAAAGGCTTGGAGGCACCCGAACAGCTTAGGGCCGTTCCGCGCGCGCGAAAAGCCTCAGGGGGCCTGGGGCAGGCCCTGGCGCCCGGCGGCCGGAGGGGGCCGGAGGGTGTTCGGGACCGCGCTCGCCGCATAGTCGACCATCGCCCGGGCCCGGTCGGTGGGCCGGATGGCTTCGGGCCAGATCATGCGGACGGCTATCGGTTTGACCGCGGGCGTAATCGGCCTGGCCGCCACCATCCGCCCCTCGTAGCTGGCGTCCACCGCCGGACGCTGGACCAGCACCGAATAGCCCGCACCCCGCCCGACCAGGGACCTGGTCAGTTCGAAATCGGTGGTGCGATAGCGGATCTGCGGCGCCACGCCGGCATCCTCGAACAGGGCCAGGGTGTGGCTGCTGCTCGGCGGGGCGTCCAGCAGGATCATCGGTTCGCCGGCCAGCCCGGCCAGCGGGACCTCGGCGCTGCGGGCCAGCCGGTGGCCCGCCGGCAGCAGCACGTAGGCTTCGGCCTCGCAGAGCAGCACCGAGCCCAGCCCCGGCCGCAGGTCCATGTCATAGACCACCGCCAGGTCCAGCTCGCCGGCGAAGAGGCGCTCCTGCATCTCGTCCTGCGTGCCCTCGACGAAATCCAGCTGGACCTTCGGGTGGTTCACCGTGAAGCCTTCCAGCAGCACCGGCAGGATGGTCGGAGCCAGGGTGAGGTAGCAGCCGACCACCAGCGGCCCGGCCAGCTCCTGGCCGCCGCTGGTCGCGCTCAGCTCAAGTTCCTCGGCGTCCCGGAGCAGGCTGACCGCCCGGGAGTACAGGTATGAGCCCGCCGGGGTCAGCGAGACCCCGTGGGCCTTGCGCCGCACCGTCAGCTGGGTCTTGAAGATCCGCTCCAGCTCCCCGATGGCTGCGGCGACGGCGGTTGGGGAGACCCGCAGTTCGTCCGCGGCGGCCATGATGGTTCCGGCTTCCGCCACCGCCGTGAAGTAGGCCAGCTGGCGCAGGGTGTAGCGGGCCAAGTGTCCCCTTCCGAGCATTTTCCTTGGATATATCGAACATTTATGAACTTTACCTGAGGTTATGACGGCTGCCACACTCGGATGCAGGCAGGATCACACGGGCCCCGGCGCCCGGCAGAGCATAGGAGTCAAAGGATGAGCATCGCCGCAGAAGCCCGTCCCGTTCCCACCGCGGACTGGGTCACCATCGAGGATCTGTACCGGAACCCGTTCCCGATCTACCGGAAAATGCGTGCCGAGGCCCCGGTCCACTGGGTCCCGGCAGTGAACCGCTACATGGTCACCAGCTACGAGGCCTGCCACATTATCGAGCAGGACCAGGAGATCTTCTCCGCCAACGAGACCGGCTCGCTGATGAAGCGCGCCATGGGCCATTCCATGCTGCGCAAGGACGATCCGGAGCACGATGTCGAGCGCAAGTCCTACGGCTCCACGCTGCGTCCGCGCGCCATTAAGGAAACCTGGAACGCGATCTTCCAGGAGAACAGCAACAAGTACCTGGCCCGGCTCAAGGCGGCCGGCCCCGGTGCGGACTTTATCTGGGAATACGCCGCCCCGTACGCTGCCGAGAACCTGCGCCGGATCATCGGCTTCGAGAACGCCACCCAGGAAGACCTGCAGCGCTGGTCCCAGACCATGATCGACGGCACCGGCAACTACGCCGACGACCCCGAGGTCTGGGCCAAGGCGGAGCAGTCCTCGGCCGAGGTGGACATCGCCATCGACGAGATGCTGCCGCGGCTGCGGCAGAACCCGGACGCCAGCCTGCTTTCGGGGCTGGCGGACATGAAGATCCCGCTGGAGTCCATCCGCGCCAACCTGAAAATGACCATCGGCGGCGGGCTGAACGAGCCCCGCGACGTCCTCGGCGTCGCCGCCTGGGCCCTGCTGTCCAACCCGGACCAGCTGGCCCAGGTGCTGGCGGACCCCTCGCGCTTCAGCGACGTCTTCGACGAAGCGATCCGCTGGGTCGCCCCCATCGGCATGTATCCCCGGGAAGTCACCCGCGACAGCGTGCTCGAAGGCATGGCGCTGCCCAAGGGCGCCCGCCTCGGCGTCGTCCTGGGCGCTGCCAACCGGGATCCGAAGCAGTTCGAGGACCCCGAGGTCTTCAACATCAACCGCGCCAAGAAGCCGCACCTGGCCTTCGGCGGCGGCGTCCACTACTGCGCCGGGGCCTGGGTGGCCAAGGCCTCCGTGGCGGCGATCGCGCTCCCGCAGGTTTTCGCGGAGCTGCCCAGCCTGCGCCTGGACCCGGGGCACCCCGCGGTGGACGCCGGCTGGGTCTTCCGCGGCATGGTCAAATTCCCGGTCCTTTGGGACCGGAAGTAACCGTTCGACACTCCGAAAGACAAGGGATAACCATCATGGCCAAGATCAGTTTCCATCAGCCCGACGGCAACGTGGACGTGCTCGACGTCGAGCCGGGCACCTCGGTGATGCGCGCCGCCGTGACCAACGGCGTCGCCGGCATCGTCGGTGAATGCGGCGGGCAGGCGATGTGCGCCACCTGCCACGTCTACGTGCGCGAGGACTACCTGGACGGCCTGCCGCCGGTCGGCGACGACGAGGACGAGATGCTTGACTGCACCACCGAGGAGCGTACGCCCCGCTCCCGCCTGGGCTGCCAGGTCACGGTCGGCGAGGGCCTCGAGGCGATCGAGGTCGACCTGCCGGAGAGCCAGGTCTAGGCCGTGGGCTGCACGCATCAGGACCGCGTTCTCATTGCCGGCAACGGCCAGGCCGGCGTCCAGCTGGCCGACTCGCTGCGGGCCGAAGGCTTTTCCGGCGACCTCATCCTCGTCGGCGAGGAGCAGGCGCTCCCCTACCAGCGCCCGCCGCTGTCCAAGGACTACCTGGCCGCCGGCGGTGCCGCCCCGGCGCCGCTGCCGCTGCGCGGGGAGAACTTCTTCACCGACCATCGGGTCCACCACCGGACCGGGGTGGGCGTGACCGGCATCGACCGCGACGGGCACACCGTGAGCCTGTCCGACGGGTCCGTGCTGGTCTACTCCAAGCTGGTGCTGGCCACCGGTGCGGCCAACCGGAACCTCTCCTGCCCCGGCGCGGAACTGGCCGGCATCCACGGCCTGCGCACGCTGGCCGATGCCCGGGCCGTGCATGCGCGGCTGGATGCGGTGCGCAGCGTCGTCGTCGTCGGTGCCGGCTTCATCGGCCTGGAGTTCGCCTCCGCCGCCCGTGCCCGCGGCATCGAGGTCACCGTGCTCGAATACGCCGGCCGGCCGATGGCCCGGGCCCTGTCCCCGGCCATGAGCGAATGGTTCGCCGCCGCGCACCGCGAGATGGGCACCGACCTGCGCCTCGGCGAGGGCATCGCCTCCTTCACCGGGGACGACGGCGGACAGGTGACCGCCGCGGTCTCCACCACCGGCGCCGCCTACCCGGCGGACCTGGTCCTGGCAGGCATCGGCGTGATCCCGCGCACCGAACTGGCCGAGGCCGCCGGGCTGGCGGTGGACAACGGCATTGCCGTCGATGCGCACCTGCGCACCGCCGACGAGGACATCTACGCCCTCGGGGACTGCGCCAGCTACCCGCAGGCGCACGCCGGGGCCCGGATGCGCCTGGAATCGGTGCAGAACGCCACCGACCAGGCCCGCCACCTGGCCAAAACCCTCCTGGGCACCCACGGCCCCGGGGACGCCGGCTACGCCGAGCTGCCCTGGTTCTGGTCCACGCAGGGGAAGCTGAAGCTGCAGATCGCCGGCCTGTCCGCGCCCGGGGACGAGACCGTGCTCCGCGGGGACCCGGAGGCCGGCAAATTCTCCGTCTTCTGCTTCCGCGACCGCGTCCTGGCCGCCGTCGAGTCGGTCAACCAGCCCGGAGACCACCTGGCCGCCCGGCGCCTGCTGGCCGCCGGCCGCAGCCTGGCCCCGGAGCAGGCCGCGGACCCGGAGTTCGACCTCAAGGCCTGGTCCAAGGCCGTCCCCGTCGGCTAGGGCGACCCTGGACGGCAGGCCAGCGCCTCCACGGCATAGTCCAGCAGGGCTTCGGCCCGGGCGCTGAGCCGGGTCTGCTCCGGCCAGATCGCCACGACGAAGGTTTGGCTGGCCGGCGGCGCGAGCGGGCGGACCACCACCGGCCGGCCTTCGATGGTCTGCGGCGGCTGGTTCGGCCGGGACATAAGCAGGGCATAGCCCAGCCCCCGGCCGACCAGCGCGTGGACCAGCCCCACCTGGGGCATGGAGGTGACAATGTTCGGGCGCAGCCCGCGTTCGGCGAAAACCTGGTGGGTGTTGGAGGTGCTGGGGCTGGATTCGTACATAATCAGCGGCTCCGGCGCCAGCAGCTCCAGCCCGACCGCCTCCCGCCCGGCCAGCGGATGCTCCGGCGGCAGCACCGCCATCAGTTCGGTCGGATAGATGTTCCGGCGCGCGTAGCCGGCCGGCAGGAGCATGTCGTAGACAATGGCCAGGTCCAGCAGTCCGGCGTCCAGGGCCGGCAGCAGGTCATCGTGGGTTCCCACCGTCACGTCCACGGTGACCTCCGGGTGCCGGGGCGGAAAGCCTTCCAGGATCGCCGGGACCACATTGCTGGCGAAACTGGCGAACACCCCCAGCTTCACCGGCCCCTTGAGCCGGCCGGCGGTGCCGGCCAGGTCGCTGACCAGGCCGTCGGCGTCGTGCAGCAGCCGCCGGGCGCCCTGGGCGAAGAACTGCCCGGCGGGAGTCAGCTGCAGGCCGCGGGCCTTGCGGCGGACGCACAGCTGCTCGCCTACGGCCTGCTCCAGGGCTGAAATCGCCTGGGAGAGGGCGGATTCCGAGATCCGCAGGGCGGCGGCGGCCGAACCCAGCGTGGCATGGTCCGGCAGCGCGGCAAAGAGCTCGAGCTGGCGCAGGGTGAAGGCGGGCATCTTATTCGGTTCTCCGGAAAAAGTTCAGCGGTTTTCTGAAGTTTACTAAATGAAGGTGACATGCGACACTGGTCACTCGGAAAGATCAATAGTTAAGGCTTTCAACGATCTGACCGATTCGCGGCACCAGCCACCCGCGGGTGGTCCTACCTCTAGGAACAACAAACATGAGCACACAGTCCCAAGGCCAGTCCTCGGCCGCCAACCAGCGGCGTGTGGCCTTTGCGACCATCATCGGGACCACTGTCGAGTGGTACGACTTCTTCATCTACGCTACGGCGGCCGGCCTGGTTTTCGCCCACCTGTTCTTCGAGCCGGCCGGCCAGTCCATCGGCCTGCTGCTGGCGTTCGCGTCCGTGGGCATCAGCTTCCTCTTCCGGCCGCTGGGCGCGTTCCTGGCCGGCCACTACGGTGACAAGATCGGCCGGCGCTGGATGCTGGTCATCACCCTGATCCTGATGGGGGTCTCCACCACCCTGATCGGCGTGCTGCCCACCTATGAGACCTTCGGCGTGATGGCTCCGGTGCTGCTGCTGCTGCTGCGCATCCTGCAGGGCATCTCCGCCGGCGGCGAGTGGGGCGGCGCGGTCCTGATGGCCGTCGAGCACGCGCCGTCGGACCGCCGCGGCCGTGCCGGCGCCTTCCCGCAGCTGGGCGTGCCGCTGGGCATGCTGCTGGCCTCCGGCGTGACCACGTTGATGACCGGCGTCATCTCCCCCGGTGAGGCGTTCCTCGAATGGGGCTGGCGCGTGCCGTTCCTGCTCAGCTTCGTCCTGATCATCGTCGGCTACGTGGTGCGCCGGGCCGTGGACGAGTCCCCGGTGTTCGAGGAGATCGCCGAGAAGAAGCAGCAGACCAAGGTCCCGATCGTCGAACTGTTCCGCAAGCACTGGCTGCTCGTGATCCTGGCCGCGCTGGTCTTCGCCGGCAACAACGCCGCGGGCTACATGGCCACCGGCGGCTTCATCCCCAGCTACGCCACCAGCCCCGCGGTGGGCCTGGAGCGCACCGACGTGCTGCTCGCGATCACCTTTGCCTCCGCCTGCTGGTTCTTCTGGACCGCGCTGGCCGGGTTCCTGGCCGACAAGATCGGCCGCCGCACCACCTACCTGATCGGCTTCAGCGCACAGCTTTTGAGCGTGTTCCCGCTGTTCTGGCTGATCAACACCGGCTCGCTGGGCATGCTCTACCTGGCGCTGGCCCTGTTCACCGTGGGCCTGGGCCTGGGCTACGGCCCGCAGGCGGCCTGGTATGCGGAGATCTTCCCGGCCTCGGTCCGTTTCTCCGGGGTGTCCATCTCCTACGCCCTCGGCGCAATCCTCGGCGGCGCCTTCGCCCCGACCATCGCCCAGGCGCTGATCAACGCCACCGGCACCAGCACCTCCGTCTCGCTCTACCTGCTGGGCATGACGGTCCTGTCGATCCTGGCCGTGCTGGTCCTGCGCGACCGCCGCGGCATCAACCTGTCGATCAACAACCAGGCCGAACAGGAAGTCGGCGCCACCGTCTTCGACAAGCGCCAGCCGGCCAAGGCGGACGTCACGGCCAGCCGCTGACCTGACCGACGCCAAGGGGCGGTTCCGGGAATTCCCGGAACCGCCCCTGCGTTTGTCCCCGTTCGTCCCGTCCCCCGGTTCCGGCGCGACAACCGAGGGGTTCAGCGCCGTCGCCGCTCCGTCAGCACCTCCAGCCGCTGGCGGAACTCGGTCTCATCAATGTCCCCGCGGGCGTACCGTTCGCGCAGCACGCCCTCGGCGCCGCGGGCCCCCTCGTAGCCGGCTCCGCGCCACCACAGCCGGCGGCCGAGGACGATCAGCAGCACGATCACCAGGATCCAGAACAGCGGGAACAGCAGGATCCACCAGCCCGGGCCGTGCCCGGCACCGTACCAGTAGGGATCGGCCGGTACGCCGGCCAGCGCCTGGACCGGGCCCGCGGCCGGCATGATTGCGGTCAACATCATCTCTCCAAACTCCCTGCCGTGGCCGGCCTTCGGCCACACCTTCAGCATGGCCGCGCGCCGCCGGCGGCGCGTCCGCCGCCGGGAGACACTTTCGGCGGCGCCGGGTACTCCCGCGGGGGTGTCTACCGTTCCGGGCCGGGGGCCTGGCCCGGACGGACAAGGCCGGACTCGTAGGCCAGCACCACCAGCTGGGCCCGGTCCCGGGCCGCCAGCTTGGCCATGATCCGGGAGACATGGGTCTTGGCCGTCAGCGGGGTGATGAACAGCCGCTCGGCGATCTGCGCATTGTTCAGGCCGGCGCCCACCAGCGCCAGCACCTCGCGTTCGCGTTCGGTCAGCTGTCCCGGTCCGGGCCCCGCCGGCAGGGGGCGCGGCTGCGCGGCGACCTTGGCCAGCAGGCGGCGGGTGACCGACGGCGACAGCAGCGCGTCCCCCGCGGCGACCGCCCGCACGGCCCGGAGCAGTTCCGCCGGCTCGGCGTCCTTGACCAGGAAGCCGCTGGCGCCGGCGCGAATGGACTCGATGATGTAGTCATCCAGCTCGAATGTGGTCAGCATGATAATGCGCGTGCCCGGCGGCCCGCCGGCCGCAAGGATTTCCGCGGTGGCATCGATCCCGTCCCCCTGCGGCATCCGGATGTCCATCAGCACGATGTCCGGTGCCAGCTCGCGCGCCAGCCGGACCGCGTCCGCGCCGGTACCGGCCTCCCCCACCACTTCCATGTCCGGCTCGGCGCCGAGCAGCGCCCGGAACCCGGCCCGGATCAGTGCCTGGTCGTCGGCCAGCAGGATGCGGATCATGGTGCCGGCTCCTGTTCCGAAGCCGCAGGCCGGGCACCGGACCCGGGCACGGCCGCCAGCGGTATGCGGGCCAGCACCTCGGTCCCCGTGGGCGCATTGCCGCGGGCATTGGCGCCGGGCCCGGCCGGCAGGCC
>NZ_JBHTML010000056.1:0-21692 GCF_042679445.1 Arthrobacter sp. GCM10027362 | reverse complement strand
CGGCCCGCCGGCCGGCGGCGGGGGTGAAGTAGCGTGGCCGGGCGGGACCGGGAGTCGCTCGTGTCCGCGGCCGGCGAGGCCGAGGAACGGGCGCTGGAGGCGGCACTGCGGCCGAAGAACCTGGACGACTTTGTGGGCCAGGTGCGGGTGCGCCGGCAGCTCTCGCTGGTGCTGGAGGCTTCCCGGATCCGCGAACGCACCGCCGACCACGTCCTGCTTTCCGGTCCGCCCGGGCTGGGTAAGACCACGCTGGCCATGATCATCGCGGCGGAGATGAATGCGCCGCTGCGGATCAGCTCCGGGCCCGCCATCCAGCATGCCGGGGACCTGGCCGCGATCCTGTCCTCGCTGACCGAGGGCGAGATCCTCTTCCTGGACGAAATCCACCGGATGTCCCGCCCGGCCGAGGAAATGCTCTACATGGCGATGGAGGACTTCCGGGTGGACATCGTGGTGGGCAAGGGCCCGGGGGCCACGGCGATTCCGCTGGACCTGCCGCCGTTCACGCTGGTGGGGGCGACGACGCGGGCCGGCCTGCTGCCGGGCCCGCTGCGGGACCGGTTTGGCTTTACCGGGCACCTGGAGTTCTATTCCACCGCCGAACTGGAACTGGTGCTGCGCCGCTCGGCCATGCTGCTGGACCTGAAAGTCAATTCCGCCGGCTTTGCCGAGATCGCCGGCCGGTCCAGGGGGACTCCGCGCATTGCCAACCGGCTGCTGCGCCGGGTGCGGGACTGGGCGCTGGTGCACAAGCTGGAGGAAATCGACCTGCATGCCGCGTCCGCCGCGCTGGATATGTACGAGGTGGATGCCCGCGGGCTGGACCGGCTGGACCGTTCGGTGCTGACCGCCCTGTGCACCAAGTTCAACGGCGGGCCGGTGGGCCTGTCCACCCTGGCAATCGCCGTCGGCGAGGAAACCGAGACGGTGGAAACCGTGGCCGAACCGTACCTGGTGCGCGAGGGCCTGCTTGGGCGGACGCCGCGGGGCCGGGTGGCCACCGCAGCAGCGTGGGAGCATCTGGGCATGGTGCCTCCGGCCGGGGCCGTGTTCGGGGAGAGCCTCTTCGCGCTCACCGAGGCGGGCGAGCCGGATCTCTTCGAGGAGTAGGGGCCGGGGCGGGTGCCGGCCACAGCGCAGGCTGCGGGACGGCGGCCAATGCGGCCATGCCGGTTCCGGGGATGCGTCCGCGTAGAATGGAGAGGATTACCCCAGACTCTGAGGAACGGAACAACCCTGTGTTCGTAAACGTCTTGTCCGCCAATACCGCCCAGCCGCAGTCCGGGGGCATCGACTTCATGACGATCGCGCTGTTCGTCATCTTCGGCCTGCTGATCTTCACCATGTTCCGCAAGCAGCGCAAGGTCCAGTCCCAGATGCGGGAGAAGGCCGAGCAGATGAAGGAAAAGCTGCTTCCGGGCACCCAGGTCATGACGCAGTTCGGCCTGTACGGCACGGTGGTTTCCGTGGACCGTGACGAGAACAGGGTCGTCATGGAGCTCTCGCCCGGCAACACCGCCACGGTGCACCTGCAGGCCGTGACCGAGGTGCTCGAGCCCGCTGCCGGGACCGCAGGGACCGTGGTGCCGGACGATGCCTCCAGCCTCGCCGGCACGGACGCGGAGGCTATCCGCACCGAGACGCCCGAGGAGACCCTCAAGCGCCTGAACGACGAGAAGGACAACGGAAAGTAGCAAGGCCCGGCCAGGCCTGTACCGGGGCAGGCCGGATCCCGGTCGGCTTCCAACCGCCGGGCATCCGCCGGGCGGGGGAGTCCTCCCTCACCCGGCGGATGCTGCAGTGTCCGCCCGGGCTCGTCCCGGCACCAGCCGATGAAAGAAAGACCATCCATGGCACGATTGCGTTCCACCACCGCAGCCAGGCGGACCCTCATCTGGCTCTGCGTCCTGTTTGTTGCCTTGACCGCGGTCCTGGCCGGCGGAGTCCTGTCCGGCAAGGCCAGCTGGGCGCCCAAGCTTGCCCTGGACCTCGAGGGCGGCACCCAGATGATCCTGGCGCCGAAGGTGCAGGGGGGCGGGGACCAGATCTCGGCCGAGCAGCTGAATCAGGCGGTGGAGATCATCCGCCAGCGCGTGGACGGTTCGGGCGTGGCCGAGGCGGAGATCAGCACCCAGTCCGGGCGCAACGTCGTCGTCAGCCTGCCGGGCGTGCCGGACACCAAGACCCGCAACCTGATCCAGGCCTCCGCCAACATGGAGTTCCGCCCGGTGCTCGTGGCCGCCGCCGGTGCGGCCGTGCCGGCGGAGAGCCGCACGCCCAAGGACCAGCTGCCCAAGCCCACCGCCAAGCCGACCAATGCCAGCGATGAGAACTGGGTCACCGCGGCGCTGTACCAGGAGTTCGAGGCAAAGAATTGCCTGGACCCGGCGGCCGCGGCCGAGGTGAAGGAAGACGACCCGGCCAAGCCGATGGTCGCCTGCGAGCCGGGTACCGGCACGAAGTACATCCTCGGCCCGGTGGAGGTGCCGGGTACCGATATCGCCTCGGCCAGCTTCGGCCAGGTTCGCGGCAACCAGGGCCAGAGCCTGAACCAGTGGGCAGTGAACATCGAGTTCAATGCCGAAGGGACCGCGGCCTTCAAGAAGGTCACCGAGCGGCTGTTCAGCCTGACCGGGGCACAGAACCAATTCGCCATTGTGCTCGACGGCCAGGTGATTTCCGCGCCGACCACCAACGCCGTCATCCCGGACGGCAAACCGCAGATCACCGGCAACTTCACCGAAGACTCCGCCCGCGTCCTGTCGGAGCAGCTCAAGTACGGCGCCCTGCCGATCAGCTTCGAAATCCAGAGCGAGCAGCAGATCTCCGCGACCCTGGGGGCCGAACAGCTGAGGATGGGCCTGCTCGCCGGCCTGATCGGCCTGCTGCTGGTTGCCGTGTACTCCTTCTTCCAGTATCGGCTGCTGGGCCTGGTGACGATCGCCTCGCTCGTGGTGGCCGGCGGCTTGACGTACCTGGCCATCGCGCTGCTGGGCTGGACCGAGAACTACCGGCTGTCGCTGGCCGGTGTGGCTGGTCTGATCGTGGCCATCGGCCAGACCGCCGACTCCTTCATCGTCTATTTCGAACGCATCCGTGACGAACTGCGCGACGGCCGGGGCCTGGTCTCCGCCGTCGACAACGGCTGGAAGCGGGCCAAACGCACCGTGCTGGCCTCCAAGGCCGTCAACCTGCTGGCCGCCATAGTGCTGTACTTCGTGGCGGTGGGCAACGTGCGCGGCTTCGCCTTCACCCTGGGCCTGACCGCGGTGGCCGACCTGCTGGTGGTCTTCCTCTTCACCCACCCGGTGATGGTGCTGCTGGCCCGGACCCGGTTCTTCGGCGAAGGCCACCGGCTCTCCGGCCTGGACCCGCGGCTGCTCGGCGCGGTGCCGCTGTACCGCGGCGCGGGCCGGCTCCGCCAGCCCACGGAAGCGCGGCTGAAGGTGCGCAGCAAGAATGCCGGGGCCGCCGCCGAGGCGGTCCGGCGCCAGACCATCGCCGAGCGCAAGGCCGAACAGCAGCGTGAGGCCAGTGCCGTGGGCCGCGGCACGGACAAGGAGAGCAACTAATGCCCAGTTTGGCAACCTTCGGTAACGAGCTTTATACCGGGAAGCGCTCCTACGATTTCGTCGGCAAGTACCGGCTTTGGTTCCTGATCGCCGGAATCGCCATCCTGGCCTCGATCATCGTGCCGCTGGTCAAGGGTGGCTTCAACCTGGGCATCGAGTTCCGCGGCGGCTCCGAGTTCACCGTTTCCCAGACGGCCAGCACCGAGGTGTCCAAGGGCGAGCAGGCGGTCGCCTCCGTGGTTCCCTCCGCCGCCCCGCGCGTGACCAACATCGCGCCGAACACCATGCGGATCCAGACGGACCGGCTCAGCGATGACGAGACGCTGGCCGTCCGCGATGCGTTGGTCGATGCCTACGGCGTCAAGGCGGACCAGGTGACGTCCACCTTCGTGGGGCCGACCTGGGGGGCCGACGTGACCCGGCAGGCGGTCTGGGGGCTGGTGGTCTTCGTCCTGCTGGCCGCGGTGCTGATGGCCGTATATTTCCGGACCTGGAAGATGTCCGTGGCCGCCCTCACCGGCCTGGTGGTGGTCATGCTGGTCACCGCCGGACTGTATTCGCTCAGTGACTTCGAGGTGACCCCGTCGGCGATCATCGGGTTCCTGACCATCCTCAGCTATTCGCTCTACGACACGGTGGTGGTCTTCGACAAGATCCGCGAGAACACCGAGAACATCGAAACCTCGACGCGCCGCACCTTCGCCGAGCAGGTCAATCTGGCCGTCAACCAGACCCTGGTGCGGTCCATCAATACCTCGGTGGTGGCCGTGCTGCCGGTGGCCGCGATCCTGTTCATCGGTGCATACCTGCTCGGTGCCGGAACGCTCAGGGACCTGTCCCTGTCGCTGTTCATCGGCATTATTATCGGCACGCTGACCACGATCTTCATCGCCGCGCCGATGTACGCGTGGCTGCGCGGCCGCGAACCGGAACTGGTGGCGCAGGCGAAGAAGGTCGCGGCACGCCGCGCCCAGGAGCCGGCGGATACGGCCGCCGCCGGCTGACGGGCGCCCCGGACCGGCCTGCGGCTTCATCGAACGGCACGCACCGGTGTCCGGCAGGCGGCGGGCGGGCATAGACTAGAACGATCGGATGTTGCAGCAGTAGGTGGGCGACGGCCCGGATGATCTGTCATCGCAGGGCTGCGCCGGAAAGCGGGGCACTTGTTGACTGAAAAAACCGGATCCCAGGAGCAGGTTGCCGGTACCGGTGCCAAACCGGCAACCGAGGCCGCCCCTGCGCCGTCCGGCCCGGCTGCCGCGGCCGCCACGGTGCCGGAGGGCGCTGTCAGGCCCTCGTTCCCCGGCCGCCGCGAGCGGACCATGTCCCGCCTGGCCCGGCTCACCGGACGTGCTCCGGCGGGCTATTCGCCGATCCTCGAACCGCTGCTGCGGACCGTCAGGGCCAACAATCCCCGCGAGGACTTCGACCTGATCCAGCGCGCCTTCGTGGTGGCCGAACGCAGCCACCGCGGGCAGAAGCGCAAGAGCGGGGACCCGTACATCACCCATCCGGTGGCCGTGGCGACCATCCTGGCCGAACTGGGCATGACCGGCACCACGCTGGCCGCGGCGCTGCTGCACGACACGGTGGAGGACACCGACTACACGCTGGACCAGCTGCGGGCCGAGTTCGGTCCGGAGGTGGCCATGCTGGTGGACGGCGTCACCAAGCTGGACAAGGTCCAGTTCGGGGACGCGGCCCAGTCGGAAACGGTGCGCAAGATGGTGGTGGCCATGGCCAAGGACATCCGTGTCCTGGTCATCAAGCTCGCGGACCGGCTGCACAACGCCCGCACCTGGCGCTTTGTCTCCCCGGAGTCTTCGGCCCGCAAGGCCCGGGAGACGCTGGAAATCTTTGCCCCGCTGGCTCACCGCCTGGGCATGAACACCATCAAGTGGGAGCTGGAGGACCTCTCCTTCGCCGCCCTGCACCCGAAGGTGTACGACGAGATCGTGCGGATGGTCGGGGAGCGCACCCCCGAGCGCGAGAAGTACCTGACCATGCTGCGGACCAAGATCGGCGAGGACCTGCGGGCCGTAAAGATCAAGGCCACCATCACCGGCCGGCCGAAGCACTATTACTCGATCTACCAGAAGATGATCGTCCGCGGCAAGGACTTCGACGACATCCACGACCTGATGGGCATCCGCGTGCTGGTGGACACCGTCCGCGACTGCTATGCGGCCCTGGGCGCCCTGCATGCGCGGTGGAACCCGCTGCCCGGGCGGTTCAAGGACTACATCGCAATGCCGAAGTTCAACATGTACCAGTCCCTGCATACGACGGTAATTGGACCCGGCGGCAAGCCGGTGGAGATCCAGATCCGCACGCACGAGATGCACCGGCGGGCCGAATACGGGGTGGCCGCGCACTGGAAGTACAAGGACGCGGCGCGGGGCGGCACCGCCGACGGCGGGGACATGGGCTGGCTGCGCAGCCTGGTGGACTGGCAGCAGGAAACCAGCGACCCGGCCGAGTTCCTGGATTCGCTGCGGTTCGAGATCAACGCCCGCGAGGTCTTCGTCTTCACGCCCAAGGGCGAGGTAATGGCACTGCCTGCCGGCTCCACCCCGGTGGACTTCGCCTACGCCGTGCATACCGAGGTGGGACACCGGACCATCGGCGCCCGGGTCAACGGCAAGCTGGTGCCGCTGAACAGCGAGCTGAACCACGGCGATTGGGTGGAGATCTTCACGTCCAAGGCCGAGGGGGCCGGTCCCAGCCAGGACTGGCAGAACTTCGTCAAGAGCCCGCGGGCGCGTAACAAGATCCGCCAATGGTTCACCAAGGAACGCCGCGAAGAGGCGATCGAAAAGGGCAAGGACCAGCTCACCCGGGCCATGCGCAAGCAGAACCTGCCGCTGCAGAAGATGATGACCCACGACGCGCTGACCGCGGTGGCCCAGGAGCTGCACCACGCGGACATCTCGGCGCTCTACGCGGCCGTGGGGGACGGGCACACCTCCGCGCAGAACGTCATCGAGCACCTGGTGGCGCTGCTCGGGGGCGCCCCGGAGCCGGAGGAACTTCCGACCCGGGTGTCCGCGCCCAAGCGGCCCAAGTCCGCCGATGCCGGGGTCACCGTGGTCGGGGCCGGCGCCGGGGATGTCTGGGTCAAGCTCGCCCGCTGCTGCACGCCGGTGCCGCCGGATCCGATTGTCGGCTTCGTCACCCGCGGTTCCGGCGTCTCCGTGCACCGCGAGGACTGCCGCAATGTCAGCCATCTGCGCGACGAACCGGAGCGGATGGTCAACGTCGCGTGGGCGCCGACCCAGTCCAGCGTCTTCCTCGTGGAGATCCAGGTCGAGGCGCTGGACCGCAAGAGCCTGCTCTCCGACGTGACGCGCGTGCTGGCCGAAAACCAGGTGAACATCCTCTCCGCCACGGTGCACACCTCGAAGGACCGGCTGGCGATTTCCCGTTTCGCCTTTGAAATGGGGGATCCGAAGTACCTGAACTATGTGCTCAGCGCCGTGCGGCGGATCGACGGCGTGTTCGACGTCTACCGCACCACCGGCTCCCAGCGCCGCTGACACCGGGCCTCACCGCCCGGCCAGGCGCCCGAGGACGCGCTCGATCCGGGCCAGGGCCTGGCGTTTGCCCGGCAGCCGGCTTTTGGCCAGCAGTGCCTGCCGGATGTAGCGGAGCGGACAATCCAGGTCCCGGTCCGCCGAGAGCGCGAGCAGCGCCGGGACCGCTGCCTCCTCGGGGGCGTGCAGGGCGATGTCCAGAGCGGTGCGCTGTGCCGTGGTCACCGGCACTCCCGCCACGACGGCGGTATCGAACGGTCCCAGCGATACCTCATGGATGGCGGCAGTGCGGCAGCGCCCCTGCGAGGTGGTGCGGAAACGGTGGTCCAGCAGTACCGACACCTTCTGCGGCGGCGGTGCACAGCCGTAGACCCAGGCCGCGGTCAGCCGCCCGATCACCACCTTGCCGCGGATCTGCTCCGGCAGGGCGGCCCGGGCGGCCTGTGCCCGGTGGCCGGCCGTGACCGGCTCGCCGGCGGCGACATAGGCCGGACCGAAGACATGCTCGACCAAGCCGTCCAGCCGCATGGCACGCAGCTCATTGTGCGTGTGCACCCGTCCCGGCTGCAGGACCAGGACCGTTCCAGCGCCGGCCGCCCTGTCCCGGACGGCTGGCACCGCGTTCATCGGCGGGACCATGCCTGCCAGCTTGCCAAAGACCGCAGGGCAAAGAGGGGAGGCAGAGCCGCCTTGTGGAAAATATCCCCAAAGCGGCCCCGCCTCCCGCCATGTGTAGGACGGGAGCCGCTGCGCTAGGCGAAGTCCTCGGCGGCCTTCTGCAGCGTTGCCAGCCACTGCCGGCGCGCTTCGAGGGCTTCACGCGCCGCGGCGATCTTGCGCTCGTCACCGTGCTGCTCGGCCTTCGCCAGATCCGCCTCGAGCGACTCGATCGCCGCCTCCAGCTGGTTCAGCGCGCTGCTGGTCCGGGCTTGGGTTTCCGGGTTGGTGCGGCGCCAGTGCTCGTCCTCGGCGGCCTTGACGGCGTCCTCGACCTTGCGCAGGCCTGCCTCGATCCGCTGCATGTCGGCCCGCGGGACCTTGCCGGCCTCTTCCCACCGGTCCCGGATGGACTGCAACGCCTTCTTCGCGGCAGCCAGGTCCGTGATCGGCAGCAGCGACTGGGCCTCGGCCAGCAGGGCCTCCTTGACCACCAGGTTGGCGGCATACTCCTGGTCCAGGGCGTGGTTGGCGGCCTGCCGGGCGGAGAAGAACTTGTCCTGGGCGGCCCGGAAACGGGCCCAGAGGGCGTCGTCGTCCTTGCGGCTGGCCCGCTTGGACGCCTTCCACTCGTCCATCAGGTGCCGGTATTCGGCAGCCGTCTGGCCCCAGTCCGTGGACGTGGACAACTCCTCGGCCCGGGCGATCAGCGCTTCCTTGGCTGCCTTGGCGGCGGCGTTGTCGTTATCCAGCTGGCTGAAGTACGCGCGGCGGTGCCGGTCGAAGACGGTGCGGGCGGACCGGAAACGCTTCCACAGCGCGTCCTCGGTGCTCCGGCCCAGCCGGACGCCGTTTTTCTGCGCGGCCTTCCACGCATCGAACAGTTCGTTCATGCGGGCACTGCTGGACTTCCACTGCACCGTGGCCGGGTCCTTCGCGGCGATCTGCTCGGCCTCGGCCACGATGGCTTCCCGGGCGGCCAGCTCTGCCGCGCGGATGGCCTCCTGCTCGGCCTTTTCGTTCCGCTGCAGCTGGGCAATGGCACCGGCGAGGGCCTCCAGCCGCGCCTGCAGCGCCGGGACGTCGCCGACCATATGCCGCTCGGCGATTTGTTCCTGCAGGTGCGAGAGCGTTTTGTTCATGTCCGCGGCCGGAGCCTTGGCTTCCACGCGCTGCTCCAGCAGCGCGATCTGCGCCGCGACGTCGTCGTACTTGCGCACGAAGTAGGACAGCGCCTCCTCGGCGGAAGCGTCCGGGTAGTGGCCCACGGGGTGTTCATCGCCGTCAATGAGCAGGAAGACGTGGCCGTCCTCGGACACCCGGCCCCACTTGGCGGCTTCAGCCAGGGGCGTCGACTGCACCACCGGTGCGGGCACCACAGGCAGGGACGCCGCCGGCTTCGGTGCCATTGCCGCAGGGGTGGGCCGGGGGCCGGGCGCCGGCTTGGCCGCCTCGCCGCTGCCGGCCGTCTGCCCGGCTGCGTCGGTGGTGTAATTGATTGTTTCGTCGGATTTCTGACTGTTGGTCACCGCTAAAACTCTTTCGCTTGTCGGTTGGTGCCACCGTCCCGGTGCGGCACCAGGGGAGCCTGTTGGGATCCGGGTTGCCTGCCGCCTACCCTGTGCTCTCGGTCAAGGTAAACGACTTAATTGATACCGGTATCTTAGGCGCTCCGTCCCGGCTGCCGGATTCCTTTACGCCGCCTTCCGCAATCTTGCGGAGCACGTCCATGCCTCCGGTCACCCTGCCCATGATCGTGTAGCCGCCCGTTTCCTGCGTAATGGTGCTGTCCTTCCACGTGATGAAGAACTGCGTGCCGTTGCTGGAAGTGCTCTGCCCGCGGGCCACGGCGATGGTTCCGGCCGGGTAGGAGCCGTCCGCCGGGTTATTTTCCACCGGGCCCCACTGGTAGTCCGGATCCCCGGCGCCGGTGCCGTCCGCGGAGCCGCACTGCAGCACCCCCATGGCCGCGGCGGTGGTCAGCCGGTGGCAGGTCTTGCCCGTAAAGAATCCCTCGCCGGCCAGTGTGGTGAAGACCGCCACCGCCTGCGGAGCCTTGGCGCCGTCGAGGCTGACCCGGATATTGCCCTCGTTGGTGGCCAGCGTGCCGGTGAAGGTCTTGTCCCGGGCAAGATCCACGGAGGGAATGGCCGCACTGTTTCCGGGCGAGGCAGCGGCGGAAGCGCCCGGCACCTGCAGGCCCTCCTCCGCCGTGCGCAGCTGCTCCGCCGTGGGGTTGGTGCCGAAAACCGCCAGCTGCAAAACGAACCCGGCGACGACGGCGGCAGCCAGTGCGATGCCGCCGGCCAGGTTGTCCCGCCGGCGCCGCCTGGCCTGGTCCGCGCGCAGGGCGCGCAGGGCCTCCATCTGCGCGATCCGGCGGCGCATCTGCCTGTCCGGCCGGTTTGCTGCCACTGGCCCTCCTCGCCTTGACATCCTCCCCGCCCCGCAGGGCGGGGGTTCCCGGCGCGGGCCGGGGCGGTTCCTACTTCTTCGAAGAGTGCACGCCCGCCGCCGCGGGGGCCCGCCTGAGTTCTTCTCCGTAGGCCGAGTGTCCCCCGGCAATAAGTTCGTTCACGGTCGCATTGCAGCCGCGGCCGGGCACCACTTCGGGACTGCGTACACAGGTCCACGTCCTGACGGATAGTTCCTTCCTTCCCGCCCACAGTACCGCAGCGGCCGCACCGCCTCATGGAAGGGCGGAACTTGTCCGTGGCGACGTGCTCCCGGCCGCGCGCGGCGGCCTTCCGGGAGGGCACGGAGGGGAAGGGGCCCCACCCGGCGTCATGGACGGTTCATCCCCGCCCCGCAGGGGACAGGGCTTTCCCGGCCCCTGCGGGTAAACTGAACCAGCAGCAGCCAGTCTCTGCACTGCCCGCACCTTTCCCGGTTCCAGTTCTTTTAAGGAGATACTCCCGCATGGCACGCAAGGCCTCCCTGTCAGGTTTCCCTGAATGGCTTCCGCAGGAAAGGCTTGTCGAGCTGCATGTGCTGGACACCCTGCGGCGCACCTTCGAGCTGCACGGCTTCTCCTCGATCGAAACACGGGCGGTGGAGACCATCGGCCAGCTGCTGCGCAAGGGCGAGATCGACAAGGAGGTCTACGGCCTGCACCGGCTGCAGGCCGAGGAGGACCCCGGGGCGCCGGACCAGGACAAGCTGGCCCTGCACTTCGACCTGACCGTGCCGTTCGCCCGCTACGTGGTGGAGAACGCCGGGTACCTCCCGTTCCCGTTCCGCCGTTACCAGATCCAGAAGGTCTGGCGCGGCGAGCGCCCGCAGGAGGGCCGCGCCCGCGAATTCACCCAGGCCGATATCGACGTCGTCGGCGACGGCGAGCTGCCGTTCCGCTACGACGTCGAACTGGCGCTGGTGATGGCCGAGGCGCTCTCTGCGCTGCCGATCCCGGACTTCAGGATCCGGGTGAACAACCGCAAGCTCGCCGAGGGCTTCTACCGCGGCATCGGCCTGGACGATACCGCCGGGGTGCTGCGCAGCATCGACAAGCTGGAGAAGGTGGGCCCGGAGAAGGTCGCCGAGCTGCTCCAGGAGGAGCTCGGTGCCACCCCGGAGCAGGCCAAGGCGGCGCTGCAGCTGGCCGGCATCCGCACCGAAGATACCTCGTTCGTGCCGCAGGTGCGCGCCCTGGGCGTCGAAAACGAACTGCTGGAAGAAGGCCTGGCCGAGCTGGAACAGGTGATCGGCGAGGCCTCCCGCCGTGTGACGGGCAAGGTCGTCGCGGACCTGAGCATTGCCCGCGGCCTGGACTACTACACCGGTACCGTCTACGAGACCATGCTGGTGGGCCACGAACACCTCGGCTCCATCTGCTCCGGCGGGCGCTACGATGCGCTGGCCGTCAAGGGCAACCGCAAGTTCCCCGGGGTCGGGCTCTCGATCGGCGTCACCCGGCTGGTGATGCGCATCCTGGGCCAGGAGCTGGCGACCGCCTCCCGCCAGGTGCCCACCGCCGTGCTGGTCACCTTGGCCAATGATGAAAGCTGGTCCGAGGCACAGGACGTGGCCGCCGAGTTGCGCAGCCGTGGGATCAGCGTCGAGGTGGCCGCCAAGGCGGAGAAGTTCGGCAAGCAGATCAAGTTTGCGGACCGCCGGGGCATTCCGTTCGTCTGGTTCACCGGCCAGGCCGACGATGGCACCGTGACCCACGAGGTCAAGGACATCCGCTCCGGTGAACAGGCACCTGCGGATCCCCGGGTATGGACGCCGCCGGCCGATGACCTGGCGCCCCGGATCACCGCAGCCGGGAGGGACTGAACACCGCCCGCCCGATCACGCCCACGGCCAGCACCCCCGCCATCGTCAGCACCGAGGCCGGCGGGAGGGTGAAGGCGAGGATCAGGCAGCCGGCCAGCCCCAGCCAGTTGAGGGCCTTCGGCGCGTGCCACGGCCGCTCGGTGAGCGTGAGGGCCGCGGCATTGGTGACCGCGTAGTAGATCAACACGGCAAAGCTGGAAAAGCCGACCACAGCCAGCACGTCCTGGGTCAGCAGCAGGCAGATGACGACGGCGGCCACTGCCACCTCCGCGAGCCAGGGCACCTTGAAGCGCTGGCTCACCGAGGAGAGGGCATGGGGCAGGTCCCGCTCCCGTGCCATGGCCAGCATGGTCCGCGAAACCCCGGCAATCAGGGCCAGCAGCGCGCCCAGGCAGGCCAGCGCGGCGGCGACGGCCAGCGCCCCGGTACCGATTCCGCCCCGGACCCTTTCCATGACGGCATGCAGCGGGGTGGGCGTGGTGGCCAGCAGTTCCGGGCCCATGAAACGCAACAGCCCGGCCCCCAGCAGGAAGTACAGGATGAAGGTGACCGCCAGCGCCGCCGTGATGGCCAGCGGGATCAGCCGGTGCGGCTCGCGGACTTCCTCGCCCATGGTCGCGATGCGGGCATAGCCGGCGAAGGCGAAGAAGAACAGTGCTGCGCCCTGCAGCACGCCGTAAGGCGTGACCGCCAGCGCCCCGGCCCCGCTGCCGGCGGGCGGTTCGCTGAAGGCGACCACAATGACGAAGACCAGCACCGCGGCCACGATGGAGATGAACCAGCGGGTCATCCACGCGGTCCGGGTCACGCCCAGCAGGTTGATCCCGGTGAGCACGATGACGGCGGCCACCGCCACCGCCGTGGCGTAGGCGGGGGCCACGTAGAGCCCGAAGGCCAGGGCCATCGCGGCGCAGGAGGCGATCTTGCCGGTGACGAACGCCCAGCCGGCCAGGAAGCCCGGCCATTCGCCCAGCCGTTCCCTGCCGTAGACGTAGGTGCCGCCGCTGGTGGGATAGACGGCGGCCAGTTGGGCCGAGGCGGACGCGTTGCAGTAGGCGACCAGGCCGGCGATCGCCAGCGAGAGCAGGAGCCAGTTGCCGGCCGCCGCGGCGGCCGGTGGATAGACCACGAAAACGCCGGCGCCCACCATCGACCCGACGCCGATGGTGGTGGCGTCGACGCCGCCGAGCCTGCGTTCCAGGGAAGATTCACTGCTCACAGATGGGCCCCCCGCTCCTCCGGCGCCGGACCGGCCGCCTGCCTCCCGGCGTCGTACTGCCGGCGCCGGGAGGCACCGTGTGGGGCGGCGGCGCGATCAACGGTAAACTCTTTCAGGACTTGTTTATACCCACTCTAGCCACCTCCTTTCGGGTCCCGGGCGCACGGCCCGGTTCCAGCCGGTTCCAGCCGGTGGCTTGGCTTTCGAGGGTTCTACTGGAAGGAATGCTGTGCTGCGCACACATGAACTCGGCTCGCTGCGGGCCGAGCACATCGGACAAACCGTCACACTCGCCGGGTGGGTGGCCCGCCGGCGCGACCACGGTGGTGTTGCGTTCCTGGACCTGCGCGATGCCTCCGGCATCGCGCAGGTGGTGGTCCGCGAGGAGGACGTCTTCCACGGCCTGCGCAACGAGTATGTCCTGCAGATCAAGGGCACCGTCGAGAAGCGGCCCGAGGGCAACGAGAACCCGGCCCTGGCCACCGGCGAGGTCGAGGTGATCGCCGAGGACGTCGTGGTGCTCAACACGGCCGACCCGCTGCCGTTCCAGGTCGACGAACACGTGGAGGTGGGCGAGGAGGCCCGGCTGAAGCACCGCTACCTGGACCTGCGCCGCCCGGCGCCGGCGCGGAACATCCGGCTGCGCTCGGAGGCCAACCGCGTGGCCCGCGAGCTGCTGCACGACGAGGGTTTCGTGGAGATCGAAACCCCCACGCTGACCCGGTCGACCCCGGAGGGCGCCCGGGACTTCCTGGTGCCGGCCCGGCTGGCCCCGGGGTCCTGGTACGCGCTGCCGCAGTCCCCGCAGCTGTTCAAGCAGCTGCTCCAGGTGGGCGGGTTCGAGAAGTACTACCAGATCGCCCGCTGCTACCGCGACGAGGACTTCCGCGCGGACCGCCAGCCCGAGTTCACCCAGCTGGACATCGAGGCCAGCTTCGTGGACCAGGACGACGTCATCTCGCTGGGCGAGCGGATCGTCCAGGCGGTGTGGCGGCTGATCGGCGTCGAGATTCCCACGCCCATCCGGCGGATGGCCTACGCAGAGGCGATGGCCAGGTACGGCACGGACAAGCCCGACCTGCGCTTCGGGCTGGAGCTGACCGAGCTGACGGAGTTCTTCAAGGACACCACCTTCCGCGTCTTCCAGGCCCCATACGTGGGCGCCGTGGTCATGCCCGGCGGTGCCTCGCAGCCGCGCCGCACCCTGGACGCCTGGCAGGAATGGGCCAAGCAGCGCGGGGCCAAGGGCCTGGCCTACGTGCTGATCCAGGAGTCCGGCGAACTGGCCGGCCCGGTGGCCAAGAACCTCACGGACTTCGAACGCGAGAACCTGGCCGGCGCGGTGGGCGCCAAGCCGGGTGACTGCATCTTCTTCGCCGCCGGGGACCATGCCCACTCGCGCGCCCTGCTCGGTGCGGCCCGGGTGGAGATCGGCCACCGGACCGGGCAGATCAACGACGGCGACTGGGCCTTTGTCTGGATCGTGGACGCGCCGCTGTTCGAGCCGGCCGCCGCCGCCGAGGAATCCGGCGACGTCGCCGTCGGCAGCGGAGCCTGGACCGCCGTGCACCACGCCTTCACCTCGCCCAAGCCCGAGTTCATGGACACCTTTGACAAGGATCCGGGCAACGCCCTGTCCTACGCCTACGACATTGTCTGCAACGGCAACGAGATCGGCGGCGGCTCCATCCGTATCCACCAGCGCGACGTCCAGGAGCGCGCCCTGGCGGTCATGGGCATCGACGAGGAGCAGGCGCGGAGCAAGTTCGGCTTCCTGCTGGAGGGCTTCAAGTACGGGGCCCCGCCGCACGGCGGCATTGCCTTCGGCTGGGACCGGGTGGTCCAGCTGCTGACCGGCTCCGAGTCCATCCGCGACGTGATCGCCTTCCCGAAGTCCGGCGGCGGCCACGACCCGCTCACGGACGCCCCGGCCCCGATTACCGAACAGCAGCGCAAGGAAGCCGGCGTGGACTTCAAGCCGAAGCCCAAGGAAAAGCCCAAAGCCGAAGCCAACCTCGCCTAGCAAAATCGGTCAGCAGATGTCCTCTGCTGACAAAAGTGGTCAGTAGACGTCCTGTTTGGGCATTTGCTGGCCACTTTTGTTTCCTGCCCCGCAGCCACCGGGAAGGCGGCCCCGTCCGTGCCGTCCCGATGCACCTGGGTCCGCGGCAGCAATCTTCCAGCCGCTGCAGGTGCAGGACGGTTTTTCCCGGGGGACAGCATCTGCTGACCAATTTTTTCCCGAGTAGCCTTGGTGGGTGAGTGATTTGTTCAGCGTCGCCGACGAAGAGCCTTCGGTGGACCCTCATGCCCCTTCCGAATCCGGCCGGCAGTCCGCGGACCGGCCGCGCAGTCCCTTGGCGGTGCGGATGCGGCCGCGGACCTTGGACGAAGTGGTGGGCCAGCAGCATCTGCTCCAGCCAGGTTCGCCGCTGCGGCTGCTGGCCGCCGGCGGGAGCGGCAGCGGCCCGGCCGGCCCGTCCTCGGTGATCCTGTGGGGCCCGCCGGGGACCGGCAAGACCACCTTGGCTCACGTGATCGCCCGCGGTCCCGGCCGCAGGTTCGTGGAACTCTCCGCCATTACGGCCGGGGTCAAGGACGTGCGCCGGGTCATGGACGAGGCGCTGACCGCCCGCGACCTGCATCGGATCACCACTGTGCTGTTTTTGGACGAGATCCACCGGTTCAACAAGGCCCAGCAGGACGCGCTGCTGCCGGGGGTGGAGAACCGCTGGGTGGTCCTGGTGGCGGCGACCACCGAGAACCCGTCGTTTTCGGTGGTTTCCCCCCTGCTCTCGCGGTCCCTGCTGCTCACGCTCAAGCCCCTGACCAATGCGGACATCGAGGCGCTGCTGCTGCGCGCCGTCAAAGACGAGCGCGGGCTCGCCGGCCGTGTCCGGCTCTCGGACGAGGCGCTCGAGCACCTCGTCCGGCTGGCCGCCGGGGACGCCCGCCGCGGGCTCACGGCGCTGGAGGCTGCCGCCGGCGTCGCCTGGGGCGAGGCGGACGACGTCGACGGGACCGGCGGCGGGGCGGTCGCCGTCGAACTCCAGCATGCCGAGCGGGCCCTGGACGTTGCCGCACTGCGCTACGACCGGGCGGGGGACCAGCACTACGACGTGGCCAGCGCCTTCATTAAGTCGCTGCGCGGCTCGGACGTGGACGCCGCCCTGCACTATCTGGCCAGAATGCTCGAGGCGGGGGAGGATCCGCGGTTTATCGCCCGGCGGATCGTCATCTCGGCGGCCGAGGACGTGGGCATGGCCGATCCCACCGCGCTGCAGACCGCCGTCGCCGCCGCCCAGGCGGTCCAGCTGATCGGCATGCCCGAGGGCCGGATCGTGCTGGCCGAGGCGGTGGTCCACATTGCCACCGCGCCGAAGTCCAACGCCGCCTACAACGGCATCAACGCCGCCATCGCCGACGTGCGGGCAGGCCGCGGGCAGGGCATTCCCGCCCACCTGCGCGACGCGCACTATCCCGGGGCCGCGCAGCTCGGCCACGGCAAGGGCTACGTCTATGCGCACGACGAGCCGCACGGCATTGCCCGGCAGCAGTACCCACCGGACGACCTTGTCGGGCGCAACTACTATGAACCCACCGCGAACGGGACCGAACGCGAGATCGGCCCCCGGCTGGAACGGCTGCGGAAAATCGTCCGCGGAACCTGAGCCCGGGCGGGAAATGACCGCCAAATGCCGGAACGCGGCATCTGCTGACCGGTTTTTTTGGGGGGAGCGGGGGTTAGGCGCGGCGCGGGGTGGCGAAGTCGGCGGTGTCGAGGCTGATCGTGAACGGCCCGTCGTTGACCAGGGACACCTGCATCATCGCCCCGAAGCGCCCGGTTTCCACCGTGGCGCCGAGCTCGCGCAGCGCCGCGACGAAAGCCTCCAGCAGCTGCTCGCCCAGTTCCCCGGGGGCGGCTGCGGACCAGGACGGGCGGCGGCCGCGCCGGGTGTCCGCGTACAAGGTGAACTGGCTGACCACCAGCAGCGGCGCGTCCACGTCCGCGCAGGAGAGTTCGCCGGCCAGGATGCGCAGGTTCCAGATTTTGGCCGCCAGGGCCCGGGCGTCCTGCCCGGTGTCCGTGTGGGTGGCCCCGGCCAGGACTACGAGTCCGGGACGGTCGATGGCGGCGATGACTTCGCCGTCGACACTGACGCTGGCATGGGTGGCCCGCTGGAGTATCGCTCGCATCCTCCCAGCCTAGCCGCAGCTTCGTCTCCGGCCGCCGAGGGCCCCGGGGAGCCCCGCAGGGACGGCAGCGCGGTGATGCTAGAATTGTTCGCTGACTGGCAAGCCGTCCGGCTCAGTGCCCGAATCCACGTGGTTTTTCCAAACACCGGGTGGTTTTGTGCGCGCGGACGGTTGTAGCTCAAGGTAGCGGTCGACCAACGCTCTCCAGCACGGAGGCCAGCAACATCACATCACCGCATGATTTGGAAGGACATCGTGGCTAACAACACACGAGCCCGCCGCAAGGTGCGCATCTCGCGCGCGCTTGGCATTGCCCTGACCCCCAAGGCCGAGAAGTACATGGAGCGCCGCCCGTACGCTCCCGGCCAGCACGGCCGCGCCCGCCGCAAGCAGGACAGCGACTACGCCGTCCGCCTGCGCGAGAAGCAGCGTCTGCGCGCACAGTACGGCATCCGTGAGGCACAGATGACCCGCCTCTTCGAAGAAGCCAAGCGCACCAAGGGCCTGACCGGTGAGAACCTGGTCGAGCTGCTGGAAATGCGTCTGGACGCCCTGGTGCTGCGTGCCGGTTTCGCCCGCACCATCGCCCAGGCCCGCCAGCTGGTGGTGCACCGCCACATCATGGTTGACGGCGCACGCGTGGACCGCCCGTCCTTCCGCGTGTCCGAGGGCCAGCTGATCCACGTGCACAGCCGCAGCGAGGTCATGGCGCCGTTCCAGGTGGCCGCCGCCGGTGCGCACCGCGACGTGCTGCCGAACGTTCCGCCGTACCTGGACGTGCAGCTGGAGAAGCTCCAGGCCCGCCTGGTCCGCCGCCCCAAGCGCGCAGAGGTCCCGGTGACCTGCGAAGAGCAGCTGGTGGTCGAATACTACGCCCGCTAAGCAGCTGCGCCTGACAGCGCAGGGCAGCAAGGACTGCAAAAACTGCATGGCGCGTTAGTGACAGACAGACTGGACAGCCCGCGGCACGCGCCGCGGGCTGTCCAGTAGGTAATGTACTTACTCAGGTGCATCACGCACGGCAGCATCCAGGACTATTCGAAGGAGAGCCCACCCATGTCAGGTGGCGACATCGCCGGTCTCATCGCCGCGGGCGTTTTTGCGGTGCTGGTGGCCCTGCTGGCTATTCCGGTCTGGAAGCTCGGCAGGGTCTTTGACGAGCTCCGCGGCGCCATCCGCGCCATCAGCGACGGCACCACCCCGCTGATCGACGAGGTCACCACCACCGTGACCACCACCAACGAGCAGCTGCGCAAGGTGGACGGCATCGCCGCCAACGTCTCGGATGCCACCGCGAACGTCTCCGCGCTCTCATCCCTGGTGGCCGCGACCGTGGGGTCCCCGCTGATCAAGATTGCCGCCTTCTCCTACGGCGTCCGGTCCGCCTTGACCTCGGGTGCGAAGGGCACGCCCGAGGGCAAGCGCCGCCGCAGCCGCTGAAGACCAGGCCGGAAGGAAGAAGCAGTGAAGAGAGTGATTTGGCTGGCTGCCGGGATAACCATCGGAGTCCTGGCCGTGCGGAAGCTGTCCGAGGCCAGGCAGACCTTCGGCCCCGAGGGACTCAACCGGGCCGTGGGCACGCTGGCGGACAGCATCGCCAACTTCGCCGACGCCGTGCGCGACGGCATGCAGGAGCGCGAGGCGGATCTGCGGGCCGCCCTTGGTGTGGACAAATAGCCGCACAGGGCAGCAGGTACCGCACCATGCGGGCCGCCCCTCCAAATTTTCCGCGAGTATCCTCCGGACCCGCCGCAGGCCGGGCCGGTTCCACCAGAAGGGTTTGTTAGGCACCATGAAGTCCCAAGAGATCGTCCGCCGCTGGCTCGCCTTCTTCGAGAAGAAGGGCCACCACGTGGTGCCTTCGGCGTCCCTGGTTTCGCCGGATCCGTCCCTGCTGTTCACGGTGGCGGGCATGGTGCCGTTCATTCCCTACCTGACCGCCCGGGAAGTGCCGCCGTACCCGCGGGCCACGAGCGTGCAGAAGTGCATCCGCACCGCCGACATCGAAGAGGTCGGCAAGACGGTCCGCCACGGCACCTTCTTCCAGATGTGCGGCAATTTCTCCTTCGGCGACTACTTCAAGGAAGAAGCGATCGCCATGGCCTGGGAACTGCTGACCACCCCGGTGGACCAGGGCGGCTACGGCCTGCCGCCGGAACGGCTCTGGGTCACCGTCTACAAGGACGACGACGAGGCCCTGGCCATCTGGCGCGACCAGGTGGGCGTGCCGGCCGAACGGATCCAGAAGTTCGGCAAGAAGGACAACTACTGGTCCACCGGCCAGCCCGGCCCCGCCGGCCCCTGCTCCGAAATCTTCTACGACCGCGGCCCCGCCTACGGCGTGGAGGGCGGCCCGGCAGCGGACGACACCCGCTACATCGAAATCTGGAACCTCGTGTTCATGCAGTACCAGCGCGGCGAAGGCACCGGCAAGGAGGACTTCGAGATCCTCGGCGAGCTGCCGCAGAAGAACATCGACACCGGCCTGGGCATGGAGCGGCTGGCCATGATCCTGCAGGGTGTCGAGAACATGTACGAAACGGACCAGGTGCGCCCGGTGCTGGACAAAGCCGCCGAGCTCTCCGGCAAGGAGTACACCAGCGCCGAGACCGACGACGATCCGCACCACGCCGACGACGTGCGCATGCGCGTGGTCGCCGACCACGTCCGCTCGGCCCTGATGCTGATTTCCGACGGCGTGACCCCCTCCAACGAGGGCCGCGGCTACGTGCTGCGCCGGCTGATCCGCCGGGCCGTGCGCGCGATGCGCCTGCTCGGCGTCGAGCAGGCCTGCCTGCCGGAGCTGCTGCCCGCCTCCCGCGACGCGATGAAGGGCACCTACCCGGAGGTCGAGGCGGACTTCGAGCGGATCAGCCGGATCGCCTACGCCGAGGAACGCGCCTTCCTGCGCACCATCGCCTCCGGCACCGCACGGCTGGAGGAAGCCGTGAAGGAATCCAAGGCGGCGGGCAAGGCGCTCTCCGGCGAGGACGCCTTCACGCTGCATGACACCTACGGCTTCCCGATCGACCTGACCTTGGAAATGGCCGAGGAAGCCGGCGTGAAGGTGGACGAGCAGGGCTTCCGGAAGCTGATGTCCGAACAGCGCGACCGGGCCCGCCAGGACGCCCGGGAGAAGAAGCTGGGCCACGCGGACACCAGCGTGTTCAAGGACATGCTCGCCGGCGGCGAGACGGTCTTCACCGGTTACGACGAGCTGACCACCGAATCCACCGTCCGCGGCATCGTCAGCGACGGTGCCAGCGTCGGTTTCGCCGGCCCGGGCGACGAGATCGAGCTGGTGCTCAACGAGACGCCGTTCTACGCCGAGGCCGGCGGCCAGGCCGCCGATGTCGGGCTGATCACCGGCGACGGCTTCGTGGTCGAGGTGCTCGACGTGCAGAGGCCGGTCAAGGGCCTGAGCGTGCACAGGGCTGTGGTCCGCGAGGGCGAGCTCGCCGCGGGCGCGCGCGTGGTGGCCGCCGTCGACCAGCAGCGCCGGGCCGCCGGCGAGCAGGCCCACTCGGGCACGCACATCATCCACGCTGCCCTGCACCAGATCCTCGGCCCCGAGGCCCTGCAGCGCGGTTCCTTCAACAAGGCCGGCTACCTGCGCTTCGACTTCGCCTGGGGCGAGGGCATCAGCGACGCCGCCAAGTCCGAGATCGAAGATGTGGCCAACATCGCGATCCGCAACAACTTCCCGGTCGAAACCAGAATCATGAAGCTGGCCGAGGCCAGGGCGCTGGGGGCCATGGCCCTGTTCGGCGAGGCCTACGGGGACACCGTGCGCGTGGTGGAGATCGACGGCGCCTGGTCGCGCGAGCTCTGCGGTGGCACCCATGTGGGTGCCACCAGCCAGGTCGGCAGCCTTACCCTGCTGGGCGAGGCCTCCGTGGGGTCGGGCAACCGCCGGGTGGAGGCCTTGGTGGGGCTGGATGCCTTCCGTCACCTGGCCGCCGAACGCGCGCTGGTGGCCGAGCTGTCCGAAATGCTCAAGGTCCCCTCGGCCCAGCTGCCCGAGCGCATCGCCGGGACGCTGGCCAAGCTCAAGGCCGCCGAGAAGGAACTGGACCGGCTGCGCAAGGAGCAGCTGGCCGCTTCCGCCGCATCCTTGGTCGGCTCGGCCAGGGACGTGGCCGGCGTGCGCCTGCTGGCCCACGACGCCGGCCAGGTCGGTTCGGCCGACGACCTGCGGTCGCTGGCCCTGGACCTGCGGGGCCGGCTGGGCAGCGACGC
>NZ_JBHTML010000055.1:0-22034 GCF_042679445.1 Arthrobacter sp. GCM10027362 | reverse complement strand
CGGCGGCCGGGCGGTGCCCTTTCAGCGCGGGCGTGCCGCCGGTGGTGGGCATGTCCGCCGTGTCGATGACGTCCTTGAGGACCAGCGGGATGCCGGCCAGCGGCCCCGCGTTCCCCGGCACGGCCGCGGCCCCGGCGGCGGATTCGAGCAGGGCCGGGAAATTGTCATGGATCAGCACCCCCAGCTTCGCGGCCCACTCCCGGCGTTCGGCCAGCGCCCCGAGGTAGGCACCCGCATCCAGCTGCCCCGTCCGCAGATGTTCCGCGGCCTCCGTTAGGGTCAGGTCCGCCGCATCGGGGACGGCGGCGGGCGCAGGAACGGGTGAAGGCGTGCTGTGTGTCATCCTTCCATAGTGATGGACCGCACGCCCCCGGACATCGAACCGGCGCGCGGTGTACCTCACATTTCTTGCTCCGCTACCTTCCGGAATACCTCCAGTTGACTCCCTGGCAACGCTTAGCTATTCTCCGGCAGATCCTCAGGCCCTGCCGGTTTCCAGCAACTTGCGGAAGCCGGCCTCGTCCAGCACCGGAATGCCCAGCTGTTCGGCCTTGTCCAACTTGGAGCCGGCGTTCTCGCCCGCCACGACATAGCTGGTGTTCTTCGAGACTGACCCGGCAGCCTTCCCGCCGCGGGCGATAATGGCCTCCTTCGCCTCGTCCCGGCTGAAATCAGGCAGCGTGCCGGTGACCACCACGGTCAGGCCCTCCAGCGTGCGGGGCATATTTCCATCCACCTCGTCCGCCATCCATACCCCGGCCTCCTTCCACCGGTCCAGGATCTCGAGGTGCCAGTCCACGCCGAACCACTCGGTCAGGGAGGCGGCGATGGTCGGCCCCACCCCGTCCACCTCGGCAAGCTGTTCCTCGGAGGCGGCACGGATGGCATCCATCGAACGGAACGCCCTGGCCAGCGCCCGCGAGGCGGTCGGGCCGACATGGCGGATGGACAGGGCCACCAGCACGCGCCAGAGCGGCTGGGACTTGGCCTTGTCCAGCTCCTCGAAGAGCTTGTTGGTGTTGGCGGTAGGCACCGAGGGCTTCCGGGCGGTGGGTTTGGTGTAGAAGTACGGCACCAGTTCGAACGCACCGGTGCCGACGCCCTTGGAACGTTTCTCCCGCCAGACCTTCACCTCCGCGAGCCGCTCGCGCAGCGCCGGATCGGGGTGGCTGGCGGCCAGGTCGAAAATCTGCGCCTCCGTGGTCAGCACGCCCGGACCCGAGGGCCGGATGACGCCGCCGTTCTCCGCAGGGTCCGGCCCCGGCCCGGAGGTCAGCGCCATGGCCGCCTCCTCGCCCAGGGCCTCAATGTCGAAGGCCCCGCGGCCGGCCAGGTGCGCCACCCGCTGGGTCAGCTGCGCCGGGCAGGACCGGGCATTGGGACAGCGCAGGTCCACATCGCCCTCCTTGCCCGGGGCCAGCGGGGTGCCGCAGGACGGGCACTCGGCCGGCATCACGAATTCGCGCACCGGTGGATCCTGTGCGTCCCGCAGGGCCATGACGGGCCCCACGATTTCCGGAATAACGTCCCCGGCCTTGCGCAGCACCACGATGTCCCCGATCATGACGCCCTTGGCCTTGACCACGTCCTGGTTGTGCAGCGTGGCCATTTCCACCGTGGATCCGGCCACCTTCACGGGTTCCATCACGCCGAAGGGAGTCACCCTGCCGGTGCGCCCGACGTTGACCCGGATGTCCAGCAGCTTGGTGTGGACCTCCTCCGGCGGGTACTTGTAGGCCACGGCCCAGCGCGGCACCCGGGAGGTATGGCCCAGGGCGCGCTGGAGCTCGAAGTCATCCACCTTGATCACGATGCCGTCGATCTCGTGCAGCAGGTCGTGCCGGTGCTGCCCGTAGTGTCCGATGAAGTCCAGGATCTCCTCATAGCTGTGCAGCACCTGGAAGTACGGGCTGACCGGCAGCCCCCAGTCGCGCAGCAGGGCATAGGTTTCGGACTGGCTCGCTGCCGTCAGTCCTTCCCTGGCGCCGATCCCGTGGACGAACATGCTCAGCGGCCGCCGGGCCGTCACCGCCGGGTCCTTCTGGCGCAGCGAGCCGGCCGCGGCATTGCGGGGGTTGGCGAACGGGGCCTTGCCCTCGGCCACCATCTTCTCGTTGAGCTCGAGGAAACCCTGCGAGGCGATGAAGACCTCCCCGCGGATTTCCACTTCCGCGGGGACGGTGCCGCCGGCCAGCCGGGTGGGAATATCCTTGATGGTCAGCGCATTGTGGGTGATGTCCTCGCCGGTGATCCCGTCGCCGCGGGTGGCGGCCCGGACCAGCTCGCCGTCGCGGTAGAGCAGGTTCACGGCGAGCCCGTCGATCTTGACCTCGCTAAGCCAGCGCAGCTGCCGGCCCCCGCCGAGCTTCTGCACGGACGCGGTGGCCCGCTCGATCCAGGCCTGGAGCTCCCCGAGGGAGAAGACATCCTCCAGGCTGTACATCCGCTGCAGGTGGCGCACCGGCGTAAAGGCCGCGGACACCTCGCCGCCCACCTCCTGGGTGGGCGAATCATTGGCCACCAGTTCCGGATGCAGCGCTTCAAGCTCTTCCAAATGCCGGTACAGCGCGTCGTACTCGGCGTCGGAAATGAGCGGGGCATCCTCGTTGTAGTAGGCGTAGCGGTGGCGCCGGACCTCGTCCACCAGGCGGTCGTATTCCTGGCGCACGTCCTCGCCGGGCAACTGCTCCGGCTGCCGTACTTCGGCCGGGCCGGCCTGCTCTGTGTCTTCGGGCTTGATCTGGGCTGTGCTCACGCCTCTATCTTGCCGCATCGGCCAGGCACCGGTCGTTGTCCGCTACTCCTCCGACGCGTCAATGACCACCAGCGTGATGTTGTCCCGCCCGCCCGAGCGCAGCGCGGCCTGGATCAGCGAATCCACCACGTCCTGCGGATGGGCCAGCGCCGCCAGGATGGCATGCAGGTGGTCGTCGCTGACCTCGCTGGTGAGCCCGTCGGTGCAGATCAGCACCCGGTCCCCGGCCTCCACCGGAAGCAGCCAGAAGTCCGGCTCCCCGTCTTCGCCGGTGCCCAGGGCGCGGGTGACGACGTTGCGCCGCGGGTGCACCAGCGCCTGCTGCGCCGTGATGCGGCCGAGGTCCAGCAGCTCCTGGACCTCGGAATGGTCCCTGGTGATCTGCTCGAGCCTGCCGTGGCTGAACCGGTAGGTCCGCGAGTCCCCCACGTTGAACACCAGCCAGCTGGGCTTGCCGTTTTCCTCCACGAGTGCGACTCCGCTGAGGGTGGTGCCGGCCCGGGAGTCCGCAGCCTTCCTGATCCGCCGGTCCGCGGCAGCGATCAGCCGCCGCAGCTCGTCCCGGTTGATGGCCGACACGGCGTGGACACCGTTGACCGTCCGGCCGGCAATATCAGAGAGCAGGGTTTCGACGCAGATCCGGCTGGCGACCTCGCCGGCCTCGTGGCCGCCCATGCCGTCCGCCACGGCGAACAGCGGCGGCGCCACGAGCAGGGAATCTTCGTTCAGCTGCCTGCGCAGCCCGCGATCGGTGCCTTGCCCGACCGTCAACCGGATGGATGCCATATGCCTAGTCCACCACCAGACCGGTCCCGCGGCCATGGGCCAGCGTCACCGGATGGATTTCGCCGAAACCGCGCACGGTGCGCACCTTCTGCGGCATGAGCACGAACCGTTCGTCCCCGGCCAGCGTGGCGGCGGTGCTGGAATCCAGCAGCACCGTGCCGGGCTCGGCCAGGGCGGTAAGCCGGGCGGCGAGGTTGACCGTGGGCCCGTAAATGTCCCCCAGCCGGGAGAGGATGCCGCCCCAGACCATGGCCACCCGGGCCGAGGGCAGCAGGTCGTCGTCGCCGATCGCCTTGGCCAGGGCCAACGATATCTCGGCACCGGCCTGCGGCGTCGAGGCGATGAACAGCACTTCGTCGCCGATGGTCTTGACCAGCCGGCCGCCGCCCACGGAGATGATTTCCGCGCACCGGTGTTCGAAGCGCTGGACCAGCTGCGCGAGCGTCTTCTCGTTCATCTGCCGGGACAGGCTGGTGTAGGAGACCAGGTCCGCGAAGCCGACGGCGCGCAGCAGCGGCAGCGAACCGTCGTCGTCCTCCCCTGCCTTGACCCCCAGCCCGGCCTCGGCCCGCACCGTCAGCCGGGACACCGCGGCGTTGAGCTGGCGGCGGTAGGAATACAGCAGCACGCGTTCGAGCGGGTCGATCAGGTTCGGCAGCTCGGTGACCAGCCGCTTGCGCGCCTGCGCATCGGTGATGCCCAGCTGGTGCACCATTTCCTCCACCACCGCCTCGACCTGCCACACCACCATGCGGTCGGTCATCTGGCCGATGGACCGGGTGATGGAGATGGCCGCCTCCTCGGTGAGCCGCTCCTCGCGCACCAGGTCGATGATGGTGGTCAGCGCCTCGATGTCCGCGGGCGTGAAGGCCACGTCGTCGTCGCCCAGGTTGGCAAAGCCCAGGGCCCGCCAGAGCTTGCGGGCCGAGAGCAGCGAGACTCCGGCGGCGGCGGCCACCTCGCGGCGCTTCAGGGAGCGCTCGGCACCGAGCAGCCGCACCTCCAGGTCGCGCACGGCCTGCCGGTCCACCTGCTCCGGATTCGGATCCTCGCTCAGGTCCTCACGGACGGCCGCCAGCTCCTCCTTCGGAATGATCCGGGGCATGGACAGGGTCATCGGCTCCGGTTCCCTGACGTCTCCAGGCCGTTCTTCCTGTCCGCCGCTGCTCAACACCTGCCACCCCTTCTGCCGTTCCGCTCCAGCTGCCATTAATCTATCCGGCCTTCCGCCATCTTCTACCCAGTGTAGAAACCTGTGTCCCGGCCCGGGTGGCTGCCCCCGCCCGGCCCGTCGGACCTGTCCGCCGGCACCTCCTCGACGGCCCGGGCCACCAGCGCGCGGAAACGATGCACCTCGGGCACGTCCTGGAGCCAGGCGAACCGGCCGGGCCCGGCCTCGGCGCGCAGGTTTCCGCTGCGCAGCATCCGCTGCAGCAGCGTCTGTTCAAGGTGGACCTCGTGGATCGCCGAGAGCCGGGCCTCCTGCTCGCTGCGCCGGCCCCAGCCCCGCCTGACCAGCAGCCGCCGGTTGGTCAGCACATACAGGGTGGACCACCAGCGCAGCAGCGGCATCGCGAACATCCGCAGGGCCAGCACGCCCGCCGCCACCAGCACCGCGGCCTGCAGCAGGGTCTGCCACTCGGCCACCCAGGCGATGTGCTGCTCGCGGGTGATCCGGCCGGAGCAGAAACCGCCGGCCAGCAGCACCAGCAGCAGCGCCAGGAACGGCCAGAACAAGGTGCGCGCCTGCGGGTGCGTGACCACGATGACCTGCTCCCCCGGCTCAAGCTTCAGGCGCACCGCCGCCTCCGCGCGCGACCGGCAGCCGGGATGCGCCCGCGGCCCACGGAACCAACCGGCAAATCAGGATCCCTCGTCGGGGCGCAGGTGCACGACGTCGCCGGCGGCCACCACATGCTCGGTTCCGTCCCCGGCCCGGACCCGCAGCGCCCCGTAGCTGTCCAGCCCCACGGCCTCGCCCACGATCTCCGAACCGCCGGGCAGCTGGGCGCGCACCTGCTGGCCCAGGGTGACCATCACCTTCTGCAGCCGGGAGGCCAGGCTGGTGCCGTCGGGCCATTCGGCGTCCGCCTTGCCGTTGACATCGCAGAACTGGCGGTAGCGCTGCGCAAAGATGCGCAGGTAGGACATCAGCAGCACGGTGCGGTCCGTCGTCGCGCCCTTCTCCAGCAGCACCGAAGTGGCCGTGGGCACCGGCAGCTCGTCCTGCCCGAGTGTGACGTTCAGTCCGGTTCCGACGACGACGGCGGGCGGCGTGCCGTCCGGGTACGTCACCATTTGCGCCAGGATCCCGGAAATCTTCTTGCCGTTGACCATCACATCATTGGGCCACTTCACCTTGGCGTCGAGGCGGGCGTGGTCGCCGAGCGCTTCGGCCAGGGACAGCGCGGCAACCAGCGAGCACCAGCCATAGGTCTGCGTCGGCAGGGGCATGCCGGCACGGTTGTGCGGACGCAGCAGCACGCTGACGATCACCGAGGACCGGGCCGGGGCCGTCCACGCGCGGTCCAGCCGGCCCTTGCCGGCGGTCTGCTCTTCGGCGGCCAGGACGCTCAAGTCCGACCAGCCGACCTTGTCCGCACCCGCCTTGGCAGCCAGATCCGCATTGGTGGAACCGGTGGACTCGACCAACTCCAGCCGCCGGTACGACCCCAGCGGCGCGCAGACGGCGTCGCTCAGCCCGTCCAGGTCCAGGGCGGGGCGGTCGACGTCGGGAAAACTCGGGCTCATGGAATCCATCCTACTGAGCACGGCCCTGCCGGACACCCCCGACACAGCCGCAGGACCTCCGGCAAAAGCTCCGACGGGGAAATTGTAGGATTTCTACAGCGGATGTCCCGCCCATCCTCACTAGACTGGGAGCTGCGGCGTCTGGGCCATCGGGAAATTTGTACGGAACCTACTTAACCTCCGGTGCCCGCCCCGCCCCATGCCACTTGCAGAATCCGGAGAATTTATGAGCCTCGATCAAGAACTTGATCTTCAGAGCACCGCCGGCAAGATCGCGGACTTCCGCCGCCGCCAGGCACGGTCCCTGGAGCCCTCAGGTCCCGAGGCCGTCGAAAAACAGCACGCCCGCGGCAAGCATACCGCCCGCGAACGGATCGGCCTGCTGGTGGACGAAGGCTCCTTCGTGGAATTCGATGCCTTCGCCACCCACCGCTCCACCGCCTTCGGCATGGAGAAGAAGAAGCCGCTCGGGGACGGCGTCGTCTCCGGCTACGGCACCGTGGACGGCCGCCTGGTGGCCCTGTACAGCCAGGACTTCTCCGTCTACGGGGGGTCGCTGAGCCAGGTCAACGGCGAAAAGATCGTCAAGGTGCAGGAGTTCGCCCTGCGCAACGGCTGCCCGGTGATCGGCATCAACGACGGCGGCGGCGCGCGCATCCAGGAAGGCGTGGCCTCGCTGGCCATGTTCGCGGATATTTTCCGCAACAACGTGGCCGCCTCGGGGGTGGTCCCGCAGATCTCGCTGATCATGGGCCCGTGCGCCGGCGGCGCCGCATACTCGCCCGCCCTGACCGACTATGTGGTCATGGTGGACAAGACCTCGCACATGTTCATTACCGGGCCGGATGTGATCAAGACCGTCACCGGCGAGGAAGTGGACATGGAGACCCTCGGCGGAGCCCGCCAGCACAATGCCACCACCGGCACGGCCACGTACCTGGCCGCGGACGAGGCGGACGCCATCGAGTTCGTCCGCGAACTGCTGGAGTTCCTGCCGTCCAACAACCTGTCCGAGGCGCCCCGGACGGGCTTCGACGAGGACCTCGAGGTCGGCCCCGGGGACCTGCTGCTGGACGAACTCATCCCGGACTCGGCGAACCAGCCCTACAACATGCGCACCGTCATCGAGCAGATCGTCGACGACGGCCATTTCCTGGAAATGCAGGCCCTGTACGCCCCGAACGTCATCATCGGCTACGGCCGCGTGGAAGGTGCGACCGTGGGCGTGGTGGCCAACCAGCCGATGCAGTTCGCCGGCACCCTGGACATCAACGCCTCGGAGAAGGCCGCGCGCTTCGTGCGCCACTGCGACGCGTTCAACATCCCGATCCTGACCCTGGTGGACGTGCCGGGCTTCCTGCCCGGCAAGGACCAGGAGTTCAACGGCATCATCCGGCGCGGTGCCAAGCTGCTCTATGCCTACGCCGAGGCCACCGTGCCGAAGCTGACGGTGATTACCCGCAAGGCCTACGGCGGCGCCTACATCGTCATGGGCTCCAAGAAGCTGGGCGCGGACCTGAACCTGGCCTGGCCCACCGCGCAGATCGGCGTGATGGGCGCCCAGGGCGCGGTCAACATCCTGTACCGCCGCGAGCTGGCCGCCGTCGAGGCAGAGGGCGGGGATGTGGAAGCCCGCCGCCGGGAGATTATCGCCCGGTACGAGGAGGAACTGCTCAACCCCTACCAGGCCGCCGAGCTGGGCTACGTGGACGCGGTGATCGCCCCGTCCGACACCAGGGTGCAGATTGTCCGCGGCCTGCGGGCCCTGCGCGACAAGCGCGCCACCATGCCGCACAAGAAACACGGAAACATCCCGCTATGACCACGAATCCCCAGGACCGGCAAATCCCGCTGCTGACGGTGGCGAAGGGCAACCCGGCACCGGACGAGCTGGCTGCCTTGACCGCCGTCGTGCTGTCGCTGCAGTCCGCCGCGCACGAAAGTGCCGGGTCCGGCGGCCGGCGCCGGAACCCGCGCCGCCGCGAGCTGCTGCGCCCGGTGGTGCCGTTCGGCCCCGGCGCCTGGCGGCACACCTTCCGTTAGCCGCCCCGGCGTTTACCCGCGCGGGTCCGCAACGGTTCCAAGGAACAGCGGCATGCCGGTATCCGCGTGGATGATCCGCTGGCACGCTCGCGCCGGGGCCCGCGGAACCGTCCGGGGTAAGCTCGACGCGTGAGCAACCAGCCAACGGAAACCACGTCCAGCACGCCGGCCGCAACCCGGATACCCTCCGCCATCGACACCGCCGCCAACGCCTATGCGCAGCGGCTGCTGGAACTGAGCCCCACGCTCGCCACCAGCCTGGGCATTCCCGGCCGGGAAACAGAGTACGACGACTATTCCCCTGCCGGCCTGGACGCCTTCGCCGCGGCCGCCCGGCAGGCCCTGGCGCAGCTGGACGGCCTGGAACCGGCCGACGACGTGGACCGCGTGACGCTGGACGCGATGCGCGAGCGGCTGGGCCTGGACCTGGAAATCCATGGCACCGGCTGGAAGCTGGCCGAGCTGAACAACATCGCCTCGCCGGCCCAGGGCATCCGCGCCGTTTTCGACCTGATGCCCACCGCCACCGCCAGGGACTGGGAGCACATCGCCGGACGGATGGCCAACGTCCCGGGGGCCGTCGACGGCTACATCGCCTCCCTGCGCACGGCCCGGGACCGCGGCCTGGTCGCCGCGGCCCGGCAGGTGGAGACGGTGATCGGGCAAACCGCCGCGTACGCGGCCGACGACGGCTTCTTCCGCACCTTCGCCGCCGGCGCCCGGACCGACGACGGCGAACTGCCGCAGCAGCTGCGCGCTGCCCTTGCCGCCGCGGCGCAGACGGCTTCCGAGGCGTATCTGTCGCTGGCGGCCTTCCTGCGTGACGAGCTGCTGCCGGCCGCACCGGAGAAGGACGCGGTGGGGCGCGAACGGTACGCCCTGCTGTCCCGGCAGTTCCTCGGCGCCGCCATCGACCTCGAGGAGACCTACCGGTGGGGCGTGGAGGAACTGGACCGCGTCATCGCCGAGCAGGAGGCCGTGGCGCGGCAGATCCGGCCCGGCGCGGGCATCGAGGAAGCCATGGCGCTGCTCGATGCCGACGAGTCCCGCCGGCTGCACGGCACCGGCGCGCTGCAGGCGTGGATGCAGGAGCTCTCCGATTCGGCCATCGCAGCCTTGGCCGGCACCCACTTCGAGATCCACGAGCCGATGCGCCGGCTCGAGTGCCTGATCGCCCCCACCCACGAGGGCGGCATCTACTACACCGGTCCCTCGGAAGACTTCTCCCGACCCGGGCGCATGTGGTGGTCCGTGCCGGAGGGCGAGGACTCCTTCGCCACGTGGAAGGAAACCACCACCGTCTATCACGAGGGCGTACCAGGGCACCACCTGCAGATCGCCACGGCGACCTACCGCCGCGACACGCTGAACGAGTGGCGCCGCAATATCTGCTGGGTGTCGGGCCATGGCGAAGGCTGGGCGCTCTACGCCGAGCGGCTGATGGACGAGCTGGGCTTCCTCGCCGATCCCGGGGACCGGATGGGGATGCTCGACGCACAGCGGATGCGCGCCGCACGCGTGGTTTTCGACATCGGCGTGCACCTGGAACTCGAGGTCCCGCCCCGCTGGGGCACGGGCACCTGGACACCCGGGAAGGGGTACGACTTCCTGCGCCGGAACATCGCGATCAGCGAGGGCCAGCTCAAGTTCGAGTTCACCCGCTACCTCGGCTGGCCCGGCCAGGCGCCGTCCTACAAGCTGGGCCAGCGCCTCTGGGAGCAGATCCGGGACGAGCTGCGCCGCCGCGATCCGGACGGCTTCGACATCAAGGCCTTCCACACCAAGGCGCTGAACCTGGGCTCGGTGGGGCTGGACACGCTGCGCCGTGCCCTGCTCGGCGCCTGAACCGTAGGGGTTTCGTCACACTCGCAGCGGGAATAATCGCGGACTCCCTGCTCATTGCGGGGAATTCCGGCACCACAGCAGCCGCCCAAGCCGCAGCCCGGACGCAACATTTCTCAATACTGGCTTTGCCTGCTATGGGCAACAACCTACGGTCGTGGAGTGACTACAGCTACCACCGCACCGAAGGCCGGCAGGAAAGTGCCCGGCTGGGCCCGTTCGTTCGGCCCCCAGATCATCGCCGCCCTCGTGGCCGGCCTGCTTCTCGGCTTGTGGGCCAGGTCCATGGGCGAACCCGCCGAGGGACAGGCCAACTGGCTTACCCAGACCCTGACCACCATCGGCGCCAGCTATGTCTCGCTGCTCAAGGCCGCCGTCGCCCCGCTGATCTTCACCGCCGTCGTCAGCTCCGTGGCGAACCTGCGCGCCGTCTCCAACGCGGCCCGGCTGGCCTGGCAGACCCTGCTCTGGTTTGCCATCACCGCCTTCATCAGCGTGCTGATCGGCATCGGCCTGGGCGTGGCGCTGCGCCCGGGCGCCACGGACGCCCCCACGGCCCCGGCCGAGTACAGCGGCAAAACGGGTGACTGGTGGGCCTTCCTCACCGGCCTGATCCCGTCCAACTTCCTGGGCCTCGAGGCCGTGACCAAGACGGCGGACACCGGCGCGCTCACCACCAGTGTGGGCTTCAACGTGCTGCAGATCCTGGTCATCGCCATCGCCGTCGGCATTGCCGCACTGAAGCTGGGCAAGCCGGCCGAGCCGTTCCTGGCCCTGAACGCCTCCGCGCTGGCCGTGATCCAGAAGGTGCTGTGGTGGATCATCCGGATTGCCCCGATCGGCACCGTCGGCCTGATCGGCAAGGCCGTGGCCACCTACGGCTGGGATACCATCGGTTCCCTGGGCATGTTTACCGTATCCGTCTACGCGGGCCTGGCCCTGGTGCTGTTCGTGGTCTACCCGGTGCTGGCCAGGAGCCACGGCCTCTCCGTCCGGCAGTGGTTCTCCGGCGCCTGGCCGGCGATCCAGCTGGCCTTCGTCTCGCGCTCCTCGATGGGCACGCTGCCGCTGACCCAGCGGGTGACCGAACGCAACCTCGGCGTTCCGCGCGCCTACGCCTCGTTCGCGGCGCCGCTGGGTTCGACCACCAAGATGGACGGCTGCGCTTCCATTTACCCGGCCGTAGCCGCCATCTTCGTGGCGCAGTTCTTCGGCGTGCAGCTGGACTTCATTGACTACCTGCTGATCGTCGTCGTCTCGGTGCTGGGCTCGGCGGCCACGGCCGGCACCACCGGGGCCACCGTCATGCTGACCCTGACGCTGTCCACCCTGGGCCTGCCGCTGGAGGGCGTGGGCCTGCTGCTGGCCATCGACCCGATCCTGGACATGGGCCGCACCGCCGTCAACGTGGCCGGACAGACCCTGGTCCCGACCATTGTCGCCAAGCGGCAGGGCATCCTGGACACCTCGCTCTACAACGCCCGCCGGACCACGGAGCCCTTCGCTGACGACGCAGCGGATGCCTCCGTGGCCGACGACGGCGCGGAGCTGGCTGCCGCGCGGGCCTGACCTGCCTCCCGGCCAAGCAGCGGTCCCGGCGCCGGCGCCGGGACCGCTGCCGTTTAAGCGCGCAGGTTAAGCGGGCAGGGCCGATGCATCCCCCAACAGTGCACCGGCCCTGCCTCCCGCCGGATGGACGATTGTGCCGGCAGGGCACGCACCGCCAACCAGGCGGGACGTTACGCGGGCAATCCTACGGCCGCCCCCGGCAATTAGTTGACAGGTCATCATTTCATTACGGCCGGATCACAACTTGGCCACGGGCGCTGCCCCTACCGCCCGCGGTTCCCCCGCCCCGCAACACCCCGCGCCCTCCCACCGCCTGCAAGCCCGGGCCGGGCCCCTGCCGCTACGCTTGTATCCCGTGACCCGACTGATTCTTGCCTCCGCCTCCCCCGCCCGCGCCAAGCTCCTCCGGGAGGCGCACATCGCGCATACCACCGTGGTCTCCGACGTGGACGAGGATGCCGTCGTCGCCCGCTACGGGATCAGCGACCCGCACGACACGGCGCTGCTGCTGGCCCGGGCCAAGGCCGAGGCGGTGGCGGCGCTGCCGGAGGCCGAGGGCGCCCTGGTGCTTGGCTGCGACTCGGTCTTCGAGCTCGACGGCCAGCCGCACGGCAAGCCGCATGATGCGGACGTGGCCCGGGAGCGGATCCGGCGCATGAGCGGGCGCCACGGTGTCCTGCATACCGGGCACTGGCTGGTGGACTGCCGGGATACCGAACCGAAGGACGGCTCCGACGCCGGTTCGGGCGCCACCATCGGAGCGGTCGCGTCCGCCGGCGTGTACTTCGCGCAGCTCACCGACGCCGAGATCGACGCCTACATCGCCACCGGAGAACCGCTGCAGGTGGCCGGCTCCTTCACCATCGATTCCCGCGGCGGCGCCTTCATTGAACGCGTCGACGGGGACCCGCTCGCCGTGGTCGGACTCTCCGTCTCCACGCTGCGGAAGCTGCTGGCCAGCGCGCACGTGTCGATAACCGATTTGTGGGAACAGTAGAGGCAGGGGGACGTACGTGATGCCCGGATCGTCGAGCTCGTCCGCAACCGCCCGGAGCAGGTGGTTCAGGCCCGCCGCCGCAGCGGCCATAGCGGTCATGGCGCTGCTGGCCCTGGTGCTGCTGGCCAAATGGGCCCGGACACTGCCCGGCGTCCAGGAATTCCTGGCGCAGTATCCCGGCCACGCCGCGCTGCCGGCGGGGGTGCCGGCGGGGCTGCCGGCCTGGCTGGGCTGGCAGCACTTCCTCAATGCCTTCTTCCTCGTGCTGATCGTCCGCACCGGCTGGCAGGTGCGCACCACCGCCCGGCCCAAGGCATACTGGACCCGGAACAACACCGGCCTGCTCCGGACCCGGGGCAAGCCGCAGAAAATCAGCCTGGACCTATGGTTCCACCTGACCCTGGACGCCCTCTGGGTCCTCAACGGGGCCGTCTTCATCGTCCTGCTCCTCGCCACCGGCCAGTGGATGCGCATCGTACCCACGGGCTGGGACGTCATCCCGAACGCGCTCTCGACCGCCCTGCAGTACGCCTCGCTGGACTGGCCGACCGAAAACGGGTGGGTCAACTACAACGCCCTGCAGCTGCTCGCCTACTTCGCCACCGTGTTCGTTGCCGCCCCGCTGGCGGTCCTCACCGGGCTGCGCATGTCCGCGGCCTGGCCGAAGAACGCGGCCAGGCTGAACCGGCTCTACCCGATCGAGCTGGCCCGGGCCGTGCACTTCCCGGTAATGATCTACTTCGTGGCATTCACCGCCGTCCACGTGGCGCTGGTCTTTGCCACCGGCGCCCTGCGCAACCTCAACCACATGTACGCCGCCCGGGACGACGCCGGCTGGGCCGGGTTCTGGCTCTTCGCCGCCTCCGTGGCCGTCACGGCCGCGGCCTGGGTCCTGGCCCGGCCGCTGTTCCTGCGTCCGGTCGCCGGCCTGACGGGCAAGGTGTCCCGGTAACGGCGGGAAAAGCGGGCGCCGGGGGACCCGCTGCGGGCCTGCGGGCAGCAGCCAGGGGCCAAGCGGTTGTAGGACTCCTACAAAAATCATCACCCCTTCACGCCGCAACGGCACGATTAATGGGCGAAAACCACAAAAGGGCGCTAGGCTCCCATGGGATAGAAGGAGCCAAAAGAATGACCAAACGCATCACCAAGGTACTCATTGCCAACCGTGGTGAAATTGCGGTCCGCGTAATCCGCGCCGCCCGGGATGAAGGCATCGCCTCAGTCGCCGTCTACGCCGATCCGGACCGGGACGCGCTGCATGTGCGCCTGGCCGACGAGGCGTTCGCCCTCGGCGGCAGCACCGCCGCCGAATCCTACCTGGGGATGGACAAGCTGCTCCAGGTGGCCGAAGCCGCCGGCGCGGACGCCCTCCACCCCGGCTACGGCTTCCTCTCCGAGAACGCCGAGTTCGCGGCCAAGGTCATCGACGCCGGCCTGGTCTGGATCGGCCCCTCCCCCGAGGCGATCACCAAGCTCGGCGACAAGGTCCAGGCACGGCACATCGCCGAGAAGGTCGGGGCTCCCCTGGTCCCCGGCACCCCGGATCCGGTCCGGGATGTCCGGGAAGTCCTGGACTTCGCCGACGCCCACGGCCTGCCGCTGGCCATCAAGGCCGCCTACGGCGGCGGCGGGCGCGGCATCAAGGTGGTCCGGAACCGGGAGGAGATCGCCGAAGCCTACGAGTCGGCGGTCCGCGAGGCGACCGCGGCGTTCGGCCGCGGCGAATGCTTCGTCGAACGCTTCCTGGACGCACCCCGGCACGTGGAGACGCAGTGCCTGGCGGACGCGCACGGCAACGTCGTCGTGATCTCCACACGTGACTGCTCGCTGCAGCGCCGGAACCAGAAACTCGTCGAGGAGGCCCCGGCACCCTTCCTCAGCGACGAGCAGAACCGGCGGCTGTACGCGGCCTCCAAGGCCATCCTGCGGGAGGCAGGCTACCAGGGCGCCGGCACCTGCGAGTTCCTGGTCGGCCAGGACGGCACCATCTCCTTCCTCGAGGTCAACACCCGGCTGCAGGTGGAGCACCCGGTCTCCGAGGAGGTCACCGGCATCGACCTGGTCCGCGAGCAGTTCCGGCTGGCCAGGGGCGAGGAACTCGGCTATCCGGACCCGGAACTGAGGGGCCACTCCCTTGAGTTCCGCATCAACGGGGAAGACCCCGGGCGCAACTTCATGCCGGCCCCCGGCACGGTCCAGACGCTCCGGCTGCCTGCCGGTCCCGGCGTCCGGGTGGATTCGGGCATCGAGGCCGGCGAGGTTATCGGCGGCAATTTCGACTCGATGCTGGCCAAGCTGATCGTCACCGGCAGCACACGCAAACAGGCCCTGGAGCGTGCCCGGCGCGCGCTGGACGAGATGGAGATCGGCGGCATGCCGACGGTGCTGCCCTTCCACCGGGCCGTGGTCACGGATCCGGACTTCGCCCCCGAGGAGGGGCCGTTCAAGGTGCACACGCGCTGGATCGAGACCGAGTTCGTCAACGACATCCCGGCGTTCGACGCCGCGGAGGCGGTTGCCGCCGGCGACGACTCCGAGCGCCAGCGGGTCACCGTGGAGGTTGGCGGCAGGCGCCTCGAAGTGGTCCTGCCGGCCGGGCTCGGCGCGGGCACTGCGGTGCGCGCCAACGGCAAGCCCAAGCGCCCCCGCGGCCGCGGGGGCCAGGCCGGCGCGGCCGTGGCCACCGGCGACGACCTGACCTCGCCAATGCAGGGCACCATCGTCAAGGTGGCCGTCAACGACGGCGACACGGTCTCCGAAGGGGACCTCGTCGTCGTCCTCGAAGCCATGAAGATGGAACAGCCGCTGACCGCCCACAAGTCCGGAACGGTCTCCGGCCTGAACGCCAGGCCCGGAGACACCGTTACCGCCGGCACCGTGCTGGCGGTCATTTCCGACTGAACAGCCCGTGTTTCCGCCGGACCGGAAACGCTGCAAAGGCCCCGCCGCTGCCGCTGCGGGGCCTTTCCGTTACCCAGTATTTACGACTCCGTGGCTAGCCATCGGCCCAATAGTAAGTATGCTTTGTGGTAACCGGCTGGTCCGCCAGTCATCGCTCGAGGAGGATTTCCCAGGTACCGGCCGGCAATAGCAACACCATTGAAAAGGAGCTGTGCACCATGGGTTTCATTGCATTTCTTATTCTCGGACTCATCGCAGGCGCCATCGCGAAGCTCATCATTCCGGGCGACCAGCCGGGCGGCTGGCTCTCCACGCTCGTCCTCGGCGTCATCGGCGCGCTGCTCGGCGGCTGGATCGGCAGCGCGCTGTTCGGCGTCGGGCTGCAGGAGTTCTGGAGCATCCAGACTTGGATCGTGGCCATCATCGGCGCCGTCATCGTCCTGCTGATCTGGGGCTTCTTTACCCGCAGCCGGCGGACCGTCTAAGCCCTGCCGCCTCGGCGTGAGGCGCAGCATAAGCCAAGGGCGGCACCCCGGCCGGGGTGCCGCCCTTGGCATGCGGACGCAGCTGCCGCTAGGCCACGTTGTTTTCGTAGTCCTTGTCGCGGGTCTCCGCGGTCATGAACAGCGCGACCAAGGTCAGCACCGCCCCGAGGGCCAGGTATACGCCCACCCACACGGTGTTGCCGCCGCCGGCCTGCCACAGGGCAATGGCCACGAAGGACGCCGGGGCGGCGCCGAGCACCGAGGACAGGTTGTAGGCCACCGCGGAGCCGGTGTAGCGCACGTTCGCCGGGAAGAGCTCGGGCAGGATCGAGGCCATCGGGCCGAAGGTCAGGCCCATCAGGGCGAAGCCGACGATCAGGCCCACCATGGCGGCACCCTTGCCCGGGCCGAACATCAGGGTCCAGGCGGCACCAAAGACCAGGATTCCCAGCGAAACCCAGATCAGGAACTTGCGCCGGCCGAACTTCTCGGCCAGCGGCCCGGAGAGGACCGTGAAGATGCCAAAGAAGACGACGCCGATGATCAGCATGACCAGGAACTCGGGCCGCTCGATGCCCAGGCCGGGGACGAAGGCGGCCGGATCGAACGCCTTGCCCTTGGCCGCGGCCGCCGCCGCGGCCTGCTCGACGGTGGCCGGGGCGGTGCCGTAGGTCAGGGTAAAGGAAGTCATCAGGTAGAAGAGCACGTAGGTGGCCAGCATGATGAACGTGCCGGCGACGACCGGCCGCCAGTGCTTCTTCATGGTCGCCTTGAACGGGGACTTCTCGACCTTCTCCTGCTCGACGACCTTCTGGAAGGACGCGGACTCCACCAGCTTCAGGCGCACCCACAGGCCCACGGCCACCATGACGGCCGAGAGGATGAACGGCACGCGCCAGCCCCAAGCCATGAACTGTTCGGGGGTCAGGCCCAGCTGCAGGCCCACGAAGATCAGGTTGGCGATGATGAAGCCGATCGGCGCGCCCAGCTGCGGGAAGGTGCCGTAGACGGCCCGCTTGTTGGCCGGGGCGTTCTCGGTGGCCAGCAGGGCCGCACCGGACCACTCCCCGCCCAGGGCCAGGCCCTGGGCGAAGCGCAGGATAACCAGCATCAGCGGCGCCAGCACCACGAAGGAACCGGTGGCCTCGGGCAGGAAGCCGATCAGGAAGGTGGCGATGCCCATGGTCAGCAACGAGGCAACCAGCGTTCCCTTGCGGCCCAGCTTGTCGCCGAAGTGCCCGAAGAGCACGGAACCGACCGGGCGGGCCACGAAGGCCACGCCGAAGATCGCAAAGGCGCTGAGGATCGCGTTGATATTGGTCGCATTCGGGAAGAACAGCGCCGGGAAGACCAGCACGGAGGCGGTCGCATACGCGTAGAAGTCGTAGAACTCGATGGTGGTGCCGATAAGGCTGGCAAAGATTACACGGCCGCGGGTGTTCACCGGAGCAGCCGGGGCATCCTTGGCAATCGGTGCGGGTTTGGACATAAAGTTCGGCTTTCGATCTAACTCGGGGCAGGCGGAAGCCCGGTCCGGCAGGTGGGATGTTGCATAGATATTACAGCCAGCCTTCCGAAATCCGGACATCTGTTCCATTATTTGGACACATTTGGTATAGGCGTGAGGCGCATCACGGGCGATGCACCGCAGCGGCGCGCAGGCGCCGTGTGAGGATGTGGGAATGACCCCCCATTCCGGCCCCGCGCTGACCAGCCGGCTGCCGGCCGCCTTGGCCCCGCCCGCAGGCCTGGTCTCCGTCCGGCTGGTCCGCCGCTTTCCCGTACGCAGGATCGTCGCCGCGGTGCTGCCGGTCCGGCCGGCCGTGCCCGTTTTCGTGTCCGTCGGCTGCCTGGCTGCCTGCGCGATGTTCCTGCTCACCGGCCGGCGCGGGGCCGGGCAGGCGTCCGCATGACCGGAGGCCCTGCGGCCGGGCACGACGACGGCGCCGAAGCGGTACGGTCCGGCCGCCTCACCCGCGCGCCCTACCGCCGCGAGCCCTATGTCAGGGCCGGGATCGGCCCGGAGACCGTGGACGGCAAGGCCATCGCCTGGACACGCGCCGAGGTCCAGGTCAAGTGGGTGGACCGGGACGGCGCCATGCGCACCGCCTGGGTGCCGGCGTCGGCCGTGCGCCGGATCAGCCGGGATGAATCCGCCTGGCGGGACCCCTACGACGACTACGCCTTCTATTACCCGGATGGCGCAGCCGATGCGGCAGAATAGATCGGGTGACTGACACTAGCCCCGCCGAAGAAGCACTCAACGCCCGCGTCTACGCGCAGCTGGCCGCCGAACTCGGCGTCGCCGGCTGGCAGGTCAAGGCCGCCGTGGAACTGCTCGACGGCGGGGCCACGGTGCCGTTCATCGCCCGGTACCGCAAGGAAGCCACCGGCACGCTGGACGATGCCCAGCTGCGCGAACTGGAGGAACGGCTGCGCTACCTGCGCGAGCTGGAAGACCGCCGCCGCGCCATCCTGGAGAGCGTGGCCGAGCAGGGCAAGCTGACCGCCGAGCTCGAAACCAGCATCAACGCTGCCGACACCAAGGCCCGGCTCGAGGACATCTACCTGCCGTTCAAGTCCAAGCGGCGCACCAAGGCCCAGCTCGCCCGGGAGGCCGGCCTGGAGCCGCTGGCCGAGGCCCTGCTGGCGGACCCGGGGCTGGATCCGGAAGCCGAGGCGGCCAGGTACCTGAACCCGGACCACGAGGTTCCGGATGCCGCGGCCGCCCTAGCCGGTGCCCGCGCCATCCTGGTCGAGCGCATCAGCCAGGACGCGGACCTGGTCAGCGACCTGCGCGAACGGCTCTGGGGCAAGGGCCTGGTCCGCGCGCGGGTGCATGCGGGCAAGGAGGCCGAGGGCCAGAAGTTCGCGGACTATTTTGATTTCGCCCAGGTCCCGGACGGACTGCCCTCGCACCGGGTGCTCGCCCTGCTGCGCGGCGAGAAGGAAGGCGTGCTGGACCTGGCCGTCGTCGAGGCGGACCCGGACGATGCCGAGGCGTTCAGGGCCGCCCGCGCCGGCTACGAGCATGCCGTTGCCGCCAGGCTCGGCGTGGCCAACAACGGCAGGCCGGCGGATGCCTGGCTGTACCAGACGGCCCAGCTGGGCTGGCGCCGCATCCTGGTCAAGCTCGCCATCGACCTGCGGGTGCGCCTGTTTGCCGCGGCCGAGGACGAGGCGGTGCGGGTCTTCGCCGCCAACCTGCGCGACGTGCTGCTGGCGGCACCGGCCGGAAACCGGACCACGCTGGGCCTGGACCCCGGGCTGCGCACCGGTGTGAAGGTCGCTGTCGTGGACGGCACCGGCAAGGTGGTGGCCACCGACACCATCTACCCACACGCCCCGGCGCGGAAGTGGGACGAGGCGCTGGCCACGCTGGCCCGCCTGGTGGCGCAGCACGGCGTCGAACTCATCGCGATCGGCAACGGCACCGCGTCGCGCGAAACGGACAAACTGGCCACCGAGCTGATCCGCCTGCCGGGCCCCGGGCGGAAGGTGCAGAAGCTGGTGGTTTCCGAGGCAGGTGCCTCGGTCTATTCGGCATCCGCGCTGGCCTCGGCCGAGCTGCCGGGCCTGGACGTGTCGCTGCGCGGGGCGGTGTCCATCGCCCGCCGGCTGCAGGATCCGCTGGCCGAACTGGTCAAGATCGACCCGAAGTCCATCGGCGTCGGCCAGTACCAGCACGACGTCACCGCGGCCAAGCTGGAGCGGTCCCTGGACGCGGTGGTCGAGGACTGCGTCAATGCCGTGGGCGTGGACGTGAACACCGCGTCGCCTTCCCTGCTGGCGCGCGTCGCCGGAGTGGGTCCGCTGCTGAGCGAGAACATCGTGGCCTACCGCAATGAAAACGGTCCCTTCGCCAAACGCTCGGACCTGAAGAAGGTGCCGCGGCTGGGCGCCAAGGCCTTCGAGCAGTGCGCCGGCTTCCTGCGCATCACCGGCGGCGCCGAGCCGCTCGACGCCTCCAGCGTGCACCCCGAGGCGTACGGGGTGGCCCGCCGCATCCTGGCCGCCGCCGGCGCGTCCGCGGCGGACGTCCTGCAGGGGCCGGGCTCGCCGGGCTCACTGGCCACCCTGGATCCGCAGGCCTTCGTGGACGGGAGCTTCGGCGTGCCGACGGTGCGCGACATTATGGCCGAACTGGAAAAGCCCGGCCGGGACCCGCGCCCCACCTTCACCACCGCGTCCTTCTCCGAGGGGGTGGAGAAGATCTCGGACCTGGTCCCGGGCATGATCCTGGAGGGCACCGTCACGAATGTGGCAGCCTTCGGTGCCTTCGTGGACGTGGGCGTGCACCAGGACGGGCTGGTGCATATTTCGGCCATGTCCAACAAATTCGTCTCGGACCCCCGCGAGGTGGTCAAGTCCGGCCAGGTGGTCAAGGTTAAGGTCCTCGAGGCGGATCCGGAGCGCAAGCGCATTTCGCTGACCCTGCGCCTGGACGACGACGCCGCACCGCGGCCGGCCGCCGGCCGGACCGGGCGCGGGCAGGGCGGCCGGCCTTCCCGCCCCGGCAACCGGAACCAGCAGCCGCCCGTCAACACCGCCATGGCCGAGGCCCTGAGCCGGGCCGGGCTGGGCAGGTAGCCGGTCCTGCCGGGAATGCGACGCTGATGCTCCCTTTCGAAACCGACGACGAATTCCTCACCGTCAGCTACATTGCCAGCGACATCGCTGAAGCCGGCGGCGGCGAGCCGGACGTGGGCCTGGTCCAGGGCTGGTGGTCCAGGCTCTCACGCTCGGACCTGACGGCCCCGGCCGAGGGACTGGCGAGCACGGAGTTCTGCCTCGTCCACCCCACCGACCCGCAGGCCGCGCTGGAGGTGATGGCCGAGGACTACGCCATCGCCTCCATCGCGGCTACCGAGGCCATCGGCGAACACGGCGTGCTGCGGGACCGCGAGGTGCACCGGCTGATCGCCTTCGCGGACATCAAGGTGGCCCCCATCGCCGAAGGCACCGACCTGGAGCTGATCCTGATCGAACGGATCCTGGCCCGGTTTTCCGCCGGAATCGACACCTGGGCAGTGATTTTCAATATGGACCCGGAACTGCTGGATGCTCCCGATGACGGGCAGTGGCCGGAAACCCAGCTGATCACCGCGCCGGCACCGGCGTCGTTCACCGAGGTGCCTACCCGTTCGCGCGGACGCACCCTGCTCTGGAACAGCCGCGGCCGGCACCGGGGGCTCGGCTAGTTCCCCTGCCCGCCGGGCAGCAGGTCCGGGATCCCCACGACGTGAGCAGCACCACCTGCGGCACTGCAGCCAATCTGCGCTGTCCCGGGAGTACGGTGGAAGCGTGGTAAAGGTAATTGGGAAAATGGCTCCGCTCCAGGTGCAGGAACTCGAGGCGGAAGGCGAGAGCTATGCCGAGGCCAAGGCCGCGCTGGAAGCCCAGGTCCCCGAGGGCTGGCGCCTGATCCAGGTCCTGACGGTGTAGGGCGTTCAGCAGCTGCCCCGCCAGAGCAGCGCTGCCGGCTCAGCCCTGTCTGGGGGCCAGGCAGTAGCCGACGCCGCCCACGGTCTTGATCCAGCGCGGCAGCATCGGATCCTCGCCCAGCTTGCGCCGCAGGTTGGCCATGTGCACGTCGATGGTGCGCAGGTTCACCGCGGTACCGTAGGCGCCGCCGTCATAGGAATCCACCTTCACCCGCCGGGCGAGCTCCGCCTTGCTGCGGACCACCCGGCCGCCTTCCATCAGCGCGTCCAGCAGGTCGAACTCGGTGCGGGTCAGATCAACTGTCGCGCCGCCGATGGTGGCCCGCCGGCTGCCCCGGTTGAGGGTCAGGCCGTTGTGTTCGAGGATTCCGTCCCGCTGCCCGGCCGCTTCGGGTACGGTGCCCGGCGACGGCGCCTGGCTGCCGGCGGTTCCTGCCGCGCCCGCAGGCAGGCCGGCCGCC